>JAOARS010000187.1 GCA_025210415.1 Marinifilum sp.
CTGAATTATCAATAAAAAATTATCTGTTGATTTTACGAATGGCTTTTCTTCATTCATATTTTTTGTATATTCGCATGTCGCATACCATATATTATTGCTTAAACCAATTGAATTAATGCCTTACCGTAGATTACCGAATACCGACTCGGCACGTGTTCGTGCTCTTAAAGCTGCTCTGAGCATTAGTATGAAAGTAAATCGTTTTGATTTGGCTTATTCATATGCTTTATACCAAAGAATAGAAACTTTTCTGCCACATTATGAGCTGGCAATTCGAAATCACAGACAAGCATTGAGTCAACAATCCAGCAAAAGCAAAGAGTATAGTGAAAAACTGCGAAAAGCTCGATTATATGTTTCCCATTTTATTCAAGTATTGAATTTTTGCATTATTCGGGGCGAAATGAAAGAAGAGGTGCGTGAATATTATGGTATTAAAAGGAATTCTAAAGCAACTCCCTCTCTTCTTAAAGATGTAAAAGTAATTGAATGGGGAGAAAAACTGGTTAAAGGCGAGCAAGAAAGAACAAGAATGGGTGGAAACCCGATTTACAGTCCTTCTATTGCATTGGTTCGCGTTAACTGTGAAAACTTTAAGCAGGCTTTTAATTATCAAAAAACTCTTCAAAGCAACACTCATCGTTTTTCTGAGAAAGTTGCCGAATATCGCGAAGATGCCGATAAATTAATTCTGGAACTTTGGAACCAGGTTGAAAAGAAATTTGAATCGCTTTGCGATGAAGAAAAACGCAAAAAATGTTCTGAATATGGTATTGTTTACATTTGGCGTAAAGGTGAACGTGAAAAAACAAAACAGCTTAAAAAAGCAAAACAGGCTTCTTTAAGCTTGCCTTTTGCAGATGCTTCTAAAAACTTGTAAAAGCAACAAAACAAACACAATAGATAGTAAACCAGAGAACCAATAATTTTCGTTGGCTCCTATTGTTTCCAATTCTTCAGGAATATTTCCTTTATCGATATAGTATTTGGTAATTACCGCCATGCCGTTGTTTACCAAATGTGCAATAATTGGTACCCATAAACTTCCCGACCAAATCAGCAAATATCCGAAAAGAATTCCCATTGCCATTCGTGGTAACAAACCGTAAAATTGCATATGAAGTGCCGCAAACAAGAAAGCAGTAATGATAATTCCCCAATGTATATTTTTTGTTAGTTTCCCAAAAATTCCTTGCAAAACGCCACGAAATAATAACTCTTCGCCAACTGCAGGAATTACAGCAATAACAAGCAAATTTACAAGCAAATCCGGTGTGGAATTCATAATCAGAAACTTCTCTGTAATTACTTTGGCCTGTTCTTCGCTATTCTTCATCCAGTTCTCGATTCCTGAAAGAAATTCGGGCAAGCTTAAATGGGAATTGATTTGTGCCAAAAAATTAATAGCTGGTAATGAAACAATGATTATAAATGTTACTAACAATGCCGTTGCAAGCCTTGTTTTTTGATCGAGAAACAAATACCGAGATACGTTTTTACTAACCAGCAAAGCAATAATAAAAGGTGGAACAATAAACATTCCTGCCGAATAAACCGACTGATAAAATTTCAGAACTGAAATATTTACAGAATCGCTATTGATATCAAAAGCCTGCATATCGGTAAAAATATTGATATCGAAAATTAACAAAGCAAAAACAGTGCCTGCAAACATTGTCAATAGGAAAGATCCTAAAACAACTAATAAGCTCAATAGTAATTGCGAAAATGGAGAATAATGGCTGAAAGATCCTTTTAACATGATTCCTTTTTTGGTTGAAACACAAAAATAAGAATAGATTATTAAATTACGAATGTGGAATTACGAATTACAATTTCATTTAGTTCAAACTTTAAAAATACTCTTTCACGCATTCACACAATTACCAAATTACTATCTTTGTGCACTGATTTATACAGATTAAAATAGAAGCTGAAGTGAAGATAGGAAATTTGGATTTAGGAAAGCAACCTGTTTTATTGGCTCCAATGGAAGATGTTACCAATCCTCCTTTTAGAGTTTTATGTAAGCGTTATGGTGCCGATTTAATGTATACAGAGTTTATCTCTGCCGATGCTTTAATTCGTTCGGTAAACAGAACCATGAAGAAACTTACCATCCTTGAAGAGGAACGCCCGGTTGCAATTCAAATTTACGGTAAGGAAGTAGATCCAATGGTTGAAGCTGCAAAAATTGTTGAAGAAGCCAATCCTGATTTTCTTGATTTGAACTTTGGTTGCCCTGTGAGAAAAGTAGCCAGTAAAGGTGCTGGTTCGGGGATGCTTAGAAATGTTCCTCAGCTTTTAAAAATTACCGAAGAAGTTGTAAAAGCTGTTGATATTCCGGTAACGGTAAAAACTCGCCTGGGATGGGATGCCGATTCGAAAATTATTGTTGAACTTGCCGAACAGCTACAAGATGTTGGAATAGCCGGACTTACAATTCATGGCAGAACCCGATGCCAAATGTATAAAGGCGAAGCTGACTGGACCTTAATTGGCGAAGTAAAAAACAACCCAAGAATGTACATTCCAATTATTGGGAATGGTGATATAACAAATCCTGTAAAGGCAAAAGAAGCATTCGATAAATATGGTGTTGATGCCATTATGATTGGACGAGCTGCTGTTGGTAAACCTTGGATTTTTAGAGATGTGAAGCATTATCTGGAAACAGGTGAATTACTTCCTCCGGCAACTGTTTCGCAGCAAGTAGATATGCTTAAAGAACAAATTGATGCTGCTATTGATTGGATTGATGAAAGGCGAGGAATTTTACACATGCGAAGACATATGGCTGGCATGTTTAAAGGCCTTTACAATTTTAAGCAAACCCGAATTGATATGCTTCGCGCTGATCATTACGATGATTTGATGCTGATTTTAAATAAAATTTCGACCGAATGGGGCGAACTGCACATTGAAGAGGAGTAAAATATTTCACGCCGAGAATGCAAAGTAATTAGATATAAAAAACGCAAAGAATCGTCTTTGCGTTTTTTGTTGTTCTTTTGTGCTCTTGGCAAGAAACTATTTTAACTTGAATTCGATGTAGTACCAAAATCGACAATAAATGGGCTAAAATAACAAATAGAGTATTTTGGCCCATTTATTATCGCATTTGGTATAAGAAATTGACTGAAGACTTTAATTTACCAGTTATTATGCTAGATTTAATCAAAAAGTATCAATGGGAAATACTAATTCTATTATAAATACTTACTGTTTAGGCTTAGATTGAACTCACGTTATTTTAATATCTTCGGAAGCTCTTCTACAAAGTAAGCCGGATCAGAAACAGCATAACTTTCCATTCTTCTGCTCCATTGCATGCTTATTTTGGCAATGTACGCTTTTTGTAAAGCTCTTATTTGATCCTCATCCAAAATCAATTCCGATTTAAAAACCGTAAAACCATAATTAGGATATTCCTTGGGTTCAAAATCATCTGCATATTTCAAGCTTACCATTTCGCCATTAGATAGTTCCAAATCGATTTTCGATTTTTTAGTAATAAATCCGAAAAATCGAAATCCTTCTTCGTCCAGAATTTTCCAATTGGTTTTCAGCACAAGTTTTTCACCATCCGAAAGCAGTTTAAAGTCGCATTTCACAGTATTTTTTTGTTTGATGAATTTTGCCAGCTTAGCACTTTCTCCCTTAATTACAGTTTTTTCTTCAAGGGCAATGTCTTTTAATTCAATTGGTTTCGAAATTTCTTCGATTGATTTAAGTGGCACATTCTCTGCTATCTCTTCCAAGTTAATTTTGTCTTCATATTCCCATGTTCCATTATCAAAAAGCAAAACAATTCTTCCTTTGGGAGTTTTCAATCTCATTTGAGCATCTACATTGTAAATGCCGCAAAAAATTAATATTGTAACAACTAATAAATATCTCATTATTCTATAATTTGAGGTAATGATTTTATAAAATATGATGGTGTAACAACCTTATATTCTTCCGTTCTTTTTGTCCAATTCATATGTGCTTTGTACACAATAGAATTTCGTAACAAGCGAATTTGATCTTCGTTCAATTCCAGCTCGGCCGAATAGGTTGAAAATCCATATTTCTCATACTCTTTCGGCTCAAACTCTTTGCCATAAACCAAATCAACTGTTTTTCCTCCTACCAGTTCCAAACTAAGTTTGTTCCCTTCTTTTATAAATCCAAAATACGAATAAGCTTCGCCATTCATTATTTTCCAATCTGTTTGTAAATATGCTTTTCCACCTTTCGATGTTAAGGTAAAATCGCAACGAACAATATTTTTCTGTTTAAAATATTTCGATAATTTTTTACTTGGCCCTTCAATAAATGCCATTTTTTCTACAACAGCATCTTTCAAATCAATTGGTTTATTATCGGCTATCGTTGCTTGATTTGCAACTTCTCCAAGCTGATTTTTATTTCCTTCAACAGTTTGTTTCGGCATTTTAACATCAGCATAAGCCCAGGTTCCGTTGTCGTAAAGAATAACCAATTTACCATTGGCAGTTAAAGCGGTTTGTTGTGCACTTGCAAACATTGAAATACCGAATGCCAACATGCAGAATACGAAAATCTTCTTCATTTCTGTAATTTTTTAATAAGTTATTGTAACTAGAAATCAATGTAATTTCTTTTTATTAATCATTCGAATCAAGGGTTAAACTATAGCTGTCTCAAATTTACAATCTGAGGCAAAGCAAGATATTTACAATTTCGCATGTTCAGAGTGAGATAAATATCTCAAACTCCATATCCGGAAATTTAAAATTCCCGGGAACAAAGGTTTACATTAGAAGAATACACTTGTCTTTTTCATGATATTTTCAACTCTTGATTCGCATTAATCTGTAGTGAATAATACTTATCAGTTAAACTGTAAGTAGCGTTTGGTGATGTATTGTACCGGAAATCGCGAAGCAAAAAACCCAATCAATACAACTGTTATAAAGATGATAAAAATATCAGTAAAATGAACACTTACAGGATAAGTATTCATCATGAAGTTTCCGGCCGCTAATTTTACCAATCCAAATTTTATTTGAATAAAACAGATTGCAACTCCTAAAATCACTCCAATAATGGCTCCCGAGAAAGAAATCAGGCAACCTTCGATTAAGAACAATTGCTTAATGGTTTGTTCGTTGGCTCCAAGGCTTCTCAGGGTACTTACATCTTCCTTCTTATCTAATATCAGCATGGTTAACGAACCTATAATATTGAACGATGCAATTACCAAAATAAATGCCAAAATAAAGAAAATGGCAGTTTTCTCTGTCTTCATCATCTTGTAAATCACATCGTGTAATTCGAATCGGTTCTTTACCACATAAGCATCGCCAAGAATTTCTTGTATTTCAGATTTTACATCATTGATATCTTCAGAATCGTTAATTCCCAATTCAATAGCACTTACTTCGTTCTTGTAGTTAAATAATTTGCGTGCAAAACTTAAAGGAACCAATGTGTATTGAGTATCAAAATCAATTTGAATTTGAAAAAATCCTGAAGGGTATAAATATTCAGTATTAAAGGCATCCATAGGGTTGTGTCCAACTTTGGCATTGCGCTTAGGCACATAAAATTTTATCGGATCTACAAATGTTAAGCCTACACCTAAATCAAGAGCAACTCCATAACCTAAAACTACAAACTGATGCTTTGGTGTATCCAAAACAAAGTTCCCATCTGTCATCATTTTATCAATGCCGGTCATTAAGGTAAAATTCTCATCAACACCCTTCACAATTGCAGGACGTTGGCGATTCCCATATTTCAAAAGTGCATTTTCTTCCAATACTTCGGCATAGAATGCCACTTGTTCCATATTTTTAATTCGTTCAAAAATTGAATCGGGAACAAATGTTTTGCCTTTAGCAGGAAGTATTTTTAAATCGGGATCGAAGCTACTAAACTGCTGATCGATAAATTGATTTAAACCATTAAAGGCAGATAGCACAATTACCAAAGCCATTGTACCAACCGTAACACCAATTACAGAAATAATTGATATAATATTGATGACATTCTGTTTTTTCTTAGAAAACAGGTATCGCTTGGCTATGTGAAATGGCAGGTTCAAATTCCGCAAGAAAAATTATGACAAAAGGTTGTCGATATTTTCGATGTAATCCAAAGAATCATCAATATAAAAAGCCAATTCGGGAACCACTCTCAATTGTTTTCCAACTTTAGTTCCCAGAATTCTTCTGATATTTTTTGTGTTCATTTTAACCACTTCAAGCGTTTCTTCAGATTTGTCTGATGGAAAAATACTTAGATAGACTTTCGCAAGTCCCAAATCAGGACTAATTCGAACAGTTGTTACCGAAATCATTTTTCCTCCAAATAAATTTCTTCCTTCCTGCTGAAAAATCAATCCTAAATCCTTCTGTAATAATCTTGAAACTTTGCTTTGTCTTGTGGTTTCCATAAATACTTTTCTAATTTTTATACAAAGATAGTAGAATTATAGTGAATGAGCTTGTAGTAAATAAGTAATACCTATTATTAATCTGTAAAAGTAATTTGCGCGCTTAGTTTCAAATAGGTAACGAATTATACCAATTGGGGTTTGAAGTTTGGAGCTTTGTGCATTCTTTCTACTTTTGCGACATGGCAGAACTTATTGAATATGGATATTGGGGATTGTTTTTGGCTAGTTTTCTGGCTGCCACAATTCTTCCCTTTAGCTCTGAGGCTATTCTTAGTCTTTGTGTGTATTCCGGATTTGATATCAGCTTGACTGTAACTATTGCCAGCCTTGGCAATTGGTTGGGTGGACTAACTGGCTATTACCTTGGTTATCTTGGTAAGCTGGAAAGAATAGAAAAATGGCTGCGGATTAAACCAAACAAAGCACTAAAAGCCAAAGAATACCTGCGAAATAAGGGAAATGTATTTGCCTTTTTTGCTTTTCTTCCATTCATAGGCGATTTAATTCCAATTGGTTTGGGCCTACTTCGAACCAATCTTTATTGGATGGCTTTGTACATGGCTGCTGGTAAAGTTTGCAGATATGTAGTTTGGGCATGGTTGACTGTTCAGGCACTGTCTTGAAATTCCATAGTTTAATATTTAAGAATGATGTGATAATACCAAGAGTTTAAAATTCCTTTTCTCCTCAAGCCGGAAGGCTCTTGCTTTCTCCATTGCTGAGAAAGTAAGCAAAGAATCCAGGGCGTGTAGGCACAAATTACTTCTACTTAAAGTTATTCTGCGTATTAGCAGTTTGTCCTTACAATGCCCGCAAAACCATCTCTCAAAAGTCAATTCAAATAACTTTTAAAAAATAGTTCACTCTTTGATGTGTAGGTTAATAATAGAAATGTGCTTTCCTATTTTATTTATCGGATAGGTTTCATAATTTTGTCGGACAAAATTTTTAAGTATAAACGGCTCATATTTTGTGCCATTAATGAATTAAATGATGAAGACAGTAGTAAGTGGAATTCGATCGACAGGTAACTTACACCTGGGAAATTACTTCGGTGCGGTAAAGAACTTTGTGCAAATGCAAAACGATAACAATTGCTTTTTCTTTATTGCTGATTGGCATTCCCTAACTACGCATCCAACTCCTGAAGATCTTCACATTAACGTAAAGCGTGTTTTAGCTGAATATTTGGCTTGTGGAATTGATCCGGAAAAAGCAACTGTATACGTTCAGAGTGATGTACCTGAGATTCCTGAATTGTATTTGTTGATGAATATGAATGCTTATTTGGGAGAGTTGGAAAGAACAACTTCATTTAAAGATAAAGCTCGTAAGCAACCTGAGAATGTAAATGCTGGTTTATTAACTTATCCGGTTTTAATGGCTGCTGATATTTTAATACACAAAGCTCATCAAGTTCCAGTTGGAAAAGATCAGGAGCAAAACTTGGAGATGGCTCGTAAATTTGCTCGTCGTTTCAACAATATTTATGGCGAAGAAACTTTCCCTATTCCACAACCATACTCGTACACTGGCGAATTTATTAAGGTTCCTGGTTTGGATGGTTCAGGTAAAATGGGAAAATCGGAAGGTAACGCAATCTGCTTGGTTGACGATCCTAAGGATATTCGCAAAAAGGTAATGAAAGCGGTTTCGGATAGTGGTCCGACTGAAATGAATCAGGAAAAACCTGAACCAATTCAAAACTTATTTACCTTAATGGATATTGTTTCAACAAAGGATACTTACGATTTCTTTAACGACAAGTACAACAATTGTGAAATTCGCTATGGCGATATGAAAAAGCAATTGGCTGAAGATATCATAAACTTTACAAGTCCTATTCGCGAGCGTATTTTGGATATCATGCAGGATGATGCATATCTGCATAAGGTAACTAAAATGGGAGCTGAAAAAGCACGCGAGAGCGCAGCCAAAACTGTTGAAGAAGTTCGCAGATTAATTGGATTTAGAAAATTCTAAACACTCCATATGTAAAAGTAAATGCCATCTCATTTGAGGTGGCATTTTTTGTCATGTATTTTTATCAATATGACATTTTAACATTGTCATCATGTCAGCATAAACAACAAATCCAGATGGCACGATTATTGATCGATACATCTGGTTTAATAATCTTTATAAATAAAATCTATTAAGAGTTCGAATTTAACTATTAGATAGAAATAGTAATCCGAGGCTAACTCCCTTATGTGACAAACTTGGCGGTTTGTGCCGACAAATGTATATATTTTTTAGATTAAAATGAATATTAATTAAGAAATATTAACAATTGGCATTCTATCCAAAGTTTCCCACTTTGAACACTAAGGGATAATTAATTTATTATTTATCCATAAAAGGAAAGGAAAATATGGAAGTAAGTGATATTTCTCCGTACCTGTCATTGAACATGGTCGGAGAATACGTAGAAGCTTCTTCTGCAAGGAAGAAATCCATTATTAGAAATCAAAAGAAACCTAAAAAATTTCTATTTGCGCGATATGCAAGTGCTAAAAGCGCCATTAAGAATTATTTTGCTAAAGAAGAATTTGATCCAGTTTGTGTTAAAGCTAAGATTAATGAACTAGCAAAAAAGGTTTGTACAACTGATTTTCAGAATAATGATCGAAAATGTCAAATTGAAGCATTGGAATCTTTTTTATCAACAAATTTAGACGATGAATTAAAAAGATTCACGTTTGAAAGATTTAAGTCAGATAAAAAATCCATTGATATCAATGGATTGACAATTGGAATCTCACCTGATTTAATTATTCGTGGAGAAATTGATGGTAAAAAAGTTGTCGGGGCAATTAAACTCCATTTCTCTAAAGGAGGAGTATTTAAAAGATCTTCAGGTAGAATTGCAGCCACTGGTCTCTATCGATTTATTCAAGATATCATAATAGAAGAAGATGAAATATTACTGCCTCAATTATGCATTGTACTTGATGTTTTTGAACAAAAAACACATCAAGCCCCAGAGAAAATAGATTTTTATATGAAAAAATTTATTGAAACATGTAATGAAATTGTGGATCTTTGGGATGATGTATCATAAATTAAAAAGGAGCTGATTAATCTCAGCTCCTTTTCTTAATAAATTAAGCTACATCTGTTAATTTCTTTAAGAATGCATCAAATATATCCTCAACCTGAGAAAGGGAAGTAGTCAACCTGTGATCACCTTCAATTAAATGCAAAGTGCATTTCGATTCCTTGGCAAATTTTACCGAGTTAGCGAAAGGTATAATTTCATCCGACTTTCCATGGACAATTTCGATATTCTTACAGTTTGAGTGATAATTCTGCTTTTGATAACCTTCCAAATACAAAGCCGGAGCCATTAGAAAAATAGCTTTGGGTTGCACCTTTTCCGATGCTACCAATGAAACATATCCTCCCATACTTGAGCCTACCAATACAAATTCCTCTTCTTCATCATTCAAATAATTCAAAAGTTGGTACACTCTGTCGTCAGGATTTGAGTATGCTCTGTAATCCAAGCTATCTACTTCGCAGTTATATTTGCGAGCAATTTCTGCAAAACTTTTAATTTTGGTTCCCCAAGGACCACTCTCTTTTCCGTGTGAAAAAATTACCTTCATATTTAATATTCCAATGCTACTTCTTTTCCATCAATAACTCTGAATGCTCCTTCTGCCAAAGCCTCCATTTCGTTTTCGCCCGGGTAAACAAAAAATTCTGTCAAGCATCCAACATATTCTTTTAAATCAGTAATAAAACGCTCTGAATAAGCAATGCCACCCGTAATTATAATTCCATCAGCCTTGCATTTCATTGCAGCATGATAAGCTCCAATTTCCTTTGCAATCTGATAAACGAAAGCATCGTAAACCAACTGTGCTTTTTCGTTGCCCGAATCAATCAACTTGAATACATCACGCAAATCATCAACTCCTAAATATGCTTTTAAACCGCTGTTTTTACTTAAAAGTTGTTCCACTTCTTTTCTTGGTTTCGAATAGCACAAGTCCATTATGCCACGAGTTGGAATTGCTCCTGCTCTGTTAGGAGAAAATGGACCCATTCCCATTAACGCATCATTCACATCGGTAATTTTTCCTCCTTCAACCGAAGCAATCGAAATTCCTCCACCCAAATGCGCAATTACATACTTGGCTTCTTCGTACGCTACCCCTTGTCGAGTTGCAATTTTTCTGGCAGTCATTTTCATGTTCAACGGATGGCCTCTACGATTTCTTTCAATACCAGGAACTCCCGAAATCTGAGCTTTTTCAACAATATTCCCTGCCGATACAGGATCAACCGTATAACTCTCATCTAAAGAAAAATGATTTGCCAATTTATTTGCCAGCATACTTCCTAAATTCGATGCATGATCGCCATATTTGCCTGTTTTGGCATCTTCTAAAAAATCATTGCTAATTCGATATGTTCCACCTTCCAATGGTTTTACAATGCCACCTCTACCAACAATTCCTACCACATTATAACTCTTATCGGTTAACATATCGCCCAAACAATTTTTAAGCATTTCAAATCGATACTCAAACTGATCAGTAACTCGATTAAACCGATCCAAATCTTTTTGTAAATGTCTGGCTACAAAATCTTCAATTAATCCTTCGCGATTGTACAATGCTATTTTTGTTGAGGTTGATCCAGGGTTAATTACAACCACTACTTCATTTTTATCCATAGGTATTTTATTATCTGTTTATTCTATTCTTAACTTTTAACCATTGTTCTGTAGTCAAAAAACTCTCGTCCATATTAGTAAGCATTACTTCCATCTTTTTCATAGGAATTGCCAGACTTAATATGTTCTCGGCAACGAATGGGCGAGCTGATGGATCGAACATTCCTAAAATTGCTTTTGGGTTTTCTTTATCTATTTCCTGATATGGGAAAGTAATTATTGAACCACAGCCTGAAGAAAATGGAACAACTGTGGATTGAACATTTACTTGGTCGTAGTTTGCCAGTGTGAATAGTCCGGAAAGCACATCTGGTTTGGCAAGGAAAATTACTACCTCAGGTTCATCCTCTTCTGAAAGTTGATCCCATCGTTTGAAACTGATATATTTTCCCGGAGCATCATAAACCGGAAACTGATTAATTACCTCTTGCGCAATGTCTTTATTTTTAAGATATCGTTCCTCGCCAATTGAAAGATAATCAGCCAAACCAGGTATAAAATCGGAAAATCCACAATATGCTTTTCCTCCCGCACAACTTACCGAATCCGAAGAAAAGCTCAAACTCTCTCCTTTACGAATCCTGTTCAGCTGACCAATTATGCACATCCAGTTTTTGGGTTTGATTTCCTCTTCTTGTATTTGATTATTGCTGTACCAAAA
>JAOARS010000188.1 GCA_025210415.1 Marinifilum sp.
CAATAGTCCCAATGCGGTGTATGAGATTGCTCTTCCAAGTGTATACACCAAACCGTTGATAAATACACGCTGCTTGCTTTCAATATCTTTACTGATAAAGCCAATAGCTGTGATGTTGGTTGCCATTGGGCAGGGACTTATGGCTGTCATAAGCCCCAGTAAAAATGCCGAAAGCATTGGGAATTGAGAGTTTTCCAGGAAACTCTGAAGTACATCCATGCTTAAATCAGTTTATCAATGGTGGTTTTGATTTTGCTCTTAAGCTTGTCAGGGTTGTTACGCGCATTTAAAAAAGCATCGTTCGTCAGATTAATCACCTTATCACCTTTGACAATGATCAATGACTGTCCGCTGATTTTATATTTACCTACCAAATCATTCTCTTTTTCACGGTTGATAGATTCGAAAGGAACTTTATCACCGTAGTATTCAGCCAATGCATTTTTGGTTACTTTTTCTACTGCTTCGCATGTTGCGCAACGACGAGTGGCATGAAAATAATAGGCTACTACTTTACCTTCTGTCTCTTTATGAGTACAACAACTTGTTTTCTCAGTCGATTGTGCAGAACAACATGAAGTGCTGCAAGAAGACTGACATTCTGAAGAGCAACCGGTTTTAGTAGCTTCTGCCGTTTTGCTGGAACAGCACTCTGTTTTTGCTTCGGCTGTTTTTTTATTGGCGTTTTTAGAGGCACAGTTTTGCATGGTGAATGCTACCATTGCAGAAATGGCAAGAAGGCTGAATAACTTAGAAATCTGTTTCATAATTAAAGGTTTGTTGAGCGATAAGCCCGTTAAAGAATTAAGCTCTGTAAGACTACATTAAGAAAGTAAGTATTTTAACTTGTCTGCCTTGACTTTTTTGTTTCGTTTTTGTGTTAAGACAAAAATGAAAAGCCTGTCCGGCTAGAGGACAAAGCATTGTGAGTTAATGTTTAACTTGCCCAATCCTAATCATACAGAACAAAAAAATGTTTGTGAATAAATGAATTATAAAAAGGCTTTGATATCTTCTACAGAAGGTACTTTTCCTTTAACAACCACTTTACCATCGATGACCAAAGCAGGTGTTGTCATTACACCAAATTGCATGATTTGCATGATGTCTTCTACTTTAGTTACCGTTGCATCCACACCTTTTTGAGCTACAGCTTCTTTCACGGCTTTTTCAAGAGAGTTGCATTTAGCGCAACCAGTTCCTAATACTTTAATGTCCATTTTGTTAGTTTTTATATATTCGTCGTTCGTAGAAAGGCGAAATTAGAGTTCAAAAAATTTTACAAATTCATAAAATGCTTAAATAATAGCTGGGCTTCTTCCCAGTTTTCTTTATTGATGCAATACTTAATGCGAGGAGCCTCAATTTGCCCCTGAATCAAACCTGCTTCTTTTAATTCTTTCAGATGTTGTGAAAGCGTAGATTTGGCAATTGGCAATAAATCTGTCAAATCGCCACTATAGCAGCAGCTCTTCTTCGACAAAGTTTCAATAACATATACGCGTACCGGGTGTCCCAAGGCTTTAGCATACCTGGCCATGCGTTTTTGTTTGTCAGTGAATACCTGTTTAACTTCCATGTTCGTGTATTTGCGAACAAACGTAGGCTTTTCGTTTGAAATGACAAACCTTATTTCAATATTTTTTGAAACCGGATGGGATAAGTCATATTAATTAAAGCTAATATGAGAGCGTATTTGAAAAGTACATAGGGGAAATGTGAAATCCCCGACCTCTGAACGATTTAAGGATAGGGGATATAGATCATCCCCAGGGGGAAATAGGAAAGTACATAGGGGAAATGCGAATACCCCGACCTCTGAACGATTTAAAGATAGGGGATATTGATAATCCCCACGGGGAAATTGGAAAGTACATAGGGGACCTGAGCCTGTTACCTCATACCAGAATTTTTTGGGTCATTAAAATTGATAATGAACAGATAAGGAAAGGTTTCTGCCAGGTGCATTAATGGGTTGTCCACTTGTTTTTACAAGGCGACTCAGATGTTCGTGATAGGTTTCATCAAATACATTGTAAAGTCCCATTCGGCAACTTAAGGATGTATTTACTTTTAGGTGCATGAAAATATTGGCCAGGAAAAAATGATCTGTTCTTGTTTCTCCAAAAGAAGAAGATACCCGGTTTTGCTCCATGACTTGCCTTAGGTCAAGTGTTGTTTTAAACCGTTGATTGAATAAGTTCAAATGTAATTTGTAACGAATGTCCATTGGGGCAATTTCAGGTAGTGGTTTATCATCATCAAGATCTTTTCCGTAGGTAAATGCCATTGAACACTCGTGATTCAAGTAGGAACTTAACTTTTGCTGCCATGTGGCTTCAAAACCATATTGAAGGGCCTTGTCCAGGTTGGAAAATTGTCTTACTCCCGGACTGGTTGGCATGGCAGGACTTAGATCAGGATTAATCTGAGATGAAATGTAATTGTTGATATAGGCAGCAAATACGTCGAAGTTGAGTTGATATATCTTTTTCTTTACTTGTAAGCGAAGATCCATCTGGTTATTAATCTCAGGATGGAGTTGTGGATTGCCAATCATTTCGTAACTGTCTTTACCAACTGGAAAGGAGTTGATAAAACGCTCAGTCAGACTGCCACTTCTTTGCGCGCGCCCAAGCCATATGCCCATGTTGGTAGAAGGACTAAGTGAACGATTAATACCAAAACTTACAGATGGATTGATTTGATCATGTGTGCTTGATCCATTAACTTCCTGTGCTTGCTGACTTATATCTTTGGCTTCGGCATGGTTGAAATCCAAACGAGCGGCCAAAATCATGATCCACTTAGTTTTATTAATATGGTATTCCCCAAATAGCCCAGTTTTAGTTATGTAACTGTCTTGCCATACATTATCCTTAACGGTTTGTCCGGTTTTTGGTCCCATCAAAAACTCCCGGTAACGGGTACCATCAGCAGCCTCGCGTTTGAAATCGATTCCCGTATACATCCGGTTTTGATTGAATAGCCAACTCGCTTCACTTCGAATGGCATAATTGGTGGTGGTAGCCTTGGTGGTGGCATTGACTTTACGCGGTTCCAGTAGTTTTGATAAATTATCCATTTCATGATCGACCCATGTGCCCGACATACTTGTTTCAATCTTTTGCAAGTGTTTACTATTGGCAAGGTATAAATGCGAAGCTTTAGTCATCCAGGTATCATCATTCCTCAGATCCATTGGTAAAGCGGGGAATTCTGTATCATTAGCCTCATTGTGATGGAGACTGATTCCAAATTGATGTTTGGCAGATAGCTTCAGGTTGAGGTGTGAGCCAATACTGCTGCGTTGAAATTCACTATTGACTTTTTGATTGTCGCCATCTTCATAATCGTCACCCTCCGACCAGGCGCCATATAATCCCCAGTTATAACTTTTACCCTTTAAACCCAGAAGTGCTTCAGAACGATAGATACTTCCATTGCTTTCCCACGCACCTGAAAGTCTTCCATAAACATCGGTTTGCGAACTGTATTGGGCGACAGAACCTACAAAATTAACAGTCGCTCCCAAACCAGTACCAAAACGCAAGGCGTAGGGACCTTTGTAGATTTCAATGCGTTCACTCATATTTGGAGCCATCTGACTGGACGGAGGATCCATGCGGTTGGGACAGGCAGCAATGGCACTCTGCAATCCATTCATCACAATATTTAGCTGCTCATATTTAAATCCTCTGATGACCGGATCGAAGCCATAGCTCCCGCTTTTTTGTATGCCATTAATTCCAGTTTGTTGGGCAAGTATGGCTCCTCCATCGTGATGCAAGTGGTCCTGTTGGTTTAAGCCAAGTTTTTGAGATGCATTCTGATGTACGGCAATAATAGAAACCGGATATAGCTGAATGTTTTTTGGCTTCAAGAAAATTGTCAGTGACAAATTATTATCCAATAATGAATCAGGATAAATTTCAACAGCTTCGTAAGCTGCGTGAGAAAGCAGAAGTGATTGTCCTGACTGGATGCTAATATGAAAAATTCCTTGATTATTACTTATTCCTTGTGTTTTACCGTATTGATAACTAACTTCAGTAACTGGTAAACGACTGTTTTCATCAAGAACCTTAAACTCTATTGAATTTTGTGCATGGAGGCTAACCGAAATTACAATTAGCAACGAAAAAGCAATTGCTTTATATGACATGTGACTGGTTTAGATTACGTGGTTATTAACAATCCAGTTCATTGTATGTTTATCAGCTTTTACATGGAATACTGAAAAGGAGTGCAGTTGTCAATTTTTCTTCAGATAAACCAGAGGCATTCTTATATGAAACGAACATGTAAATTTTAATCAGTAGAATTCCTCGAGGCTTGCCTCGGGTCGTAATAGCGGAAAGTTTGAAAACCTAAAGGTTTTCATGACGTTTTGAAAAAACGTATTTTAGTTGATATGGACGAACACGTATACAAACGTCATAATAAAAAACTGCTGCTGTTTCATTTAGTTTTCCCTGTAAAATATAGACGAAAAGTAATCAATGGGAAAATAAGTGATTATATAAAGGAAGTATGTCTTGAAATAGGAGAACGTTATTAGATACAATTTGTAGAAATAGGTACAGATGAAAATCATGTTCATTTTTTAGTACAGAGTGTTCCCACAATGGCAGTTTCTAAAATAGTACAAATAATAAAGAGCATTACCGCACCTGAAGTATTCAAGAATTATCCAGAAGTAAAGAAGCAACTGTGGGAGGAAATTTTTGGACAAGTGGTTTTTATGCCAATACAGTTGGTCAATATGGGAACAAGGATGTTATAAGAAAATATGTAGAGAATCAAGGTAGGGAATACAAGCAGAAGCATGCGGAGCAGCTTCGTTTGTGGTAGCCTTGCTCCGGGGTCATTCATTCTTAAAAATTACACACAGGGAAATGATTAAAATTTCTTGAGTTCCATGTGACAATTGAAGATAAATTATAAATACATGAAAACTACTGCCCAGAGGACAGAAAAATATTTTGATTACTATTGAGAGGTGTTTTATCAACTAGTGGAGTTAATTAAGTAATCAAATACTTAGTTAATCTTAATAAATGTTAATCTTCAAAAATGTGTCATTGACGGATAAGAACTGGCGATAGGTCAAAATTGAATTTTTCCAATCATTCTTATCAGTATATTCGGCAGAACTTAAATTAAACCAGAACCAAAATATGTGATTTTTCCCTTATGGTAAATAAATAAATTTTCCTTTTCCAAATTAATAGCAGTAACAATGATTTGTTTGACAGGTGCTTTTGTCCTGTTAGAAATGCCATTGATGTACAATATTACTAATTTTAAAATTGATAATTATGAGAAAAAAACACAAGCAAGTCTTGTTATTATTAATCCTTCTTCCACTTTGTTTCTATGGAAAGGCACAGACCAGTTGTTCTGCAGGTGGCGGTATGGCAAATGGTGGTGGAACGGCAAGTTATACCATTGGACAAGTTCTTTACGAGAACATCAAGGGACAAAGTGGGACAATCAGTATGGGGGTGCAAAATCCATATTTAATAGAGGTAATCACTGGTATTGATCAAACGGATGTTGATTTACAAATGTCTGTTTATCCTAATCCTACACCTGATATACTGTATCTAAGTGTTGGTAAATACAAGGATCTTAACTCTAATATGCGATATTACTTATACAATTTAAAAGGAAAGCAATTAGAGAATAAGAAAATTATAAAAAAAACAACAAGTATTCAAATGGGAGGGTTGGCCTCTGGTACCTATCTTCTAAAAATTATTCGTAATAAACAAGCTATTAAAATTTATAAAATAGTTAAACAATAAAAACTAAGCAAAATGAGAAAAATCTTACTTTTATTTATTTTGGGAATAACATTACTGTCTTTTAATGTTCAAGGACAAGATTCTGACGCGATAAGTTACCAGGCGGTTGTACGAAATGCAAAAGGCGAATTAGTAAAGAATGTTTCAATAGGGATGAGAATTAGTCTTTTGAAAGGATCAATTAGCGGGACTGTCGAATACTTTGAAACATTATTGCCTACAACCAATGCCAATGGTTTGATTTCGGTTCAATTTGGTAATGCGATATTTGGTACAATTGATTGGGCTAATGGTCCTTATTTTATTAAAACAGAAATTGATTTAGACGGAGGTTCTACTTATACAATTACTGGAACAACACAATTATTAAGTGTTCCTTATGCCCTGCATGCCAAAACAGCGGAATCAATTTCAGGCTCAATTGTAGAAAAGGAAACTGATCCTGTTTTTTTAGAATGGGATAAACAGACTGGGATTACAATTACTAAAAATCAGATTAGTGATTTGAACACAATTACATTTGAGGAGAAGGATGGTGATATAACCAATGAGATCCAAGATCTTACACTTACAGGAAACAGTCTTAAAGTTACCAATAATGCTTCTGCTACTACAATAAACCTGACAAAATATCTGGACAACACAACACTTACTCCTACTCAGGTAGATGCTATTGTTGCTGCTAAAGGCTATGCTAAAACAGCCGATCTTAACGATGACGATGCATCTAATGAGATTCAGGATCTTGCACTTACTGGAAACAGCCTTAAGGTTACCGGTAATGCATCAGCTACGACAATAGACCTTGCCAAATATCTTGATAACTCAACACTTACTCCTACTCAGGTAGACGCAATTGTTGCTGCCAAAGGATATGTTAAATCTGCTGCACTTAATGACGACGATGCTACAAACGAGATTCAGGATCTTACACTTACCGGGAACAGCCTTAAGGTTACTGGTTATGCTTCGGCCACTACAATAGATCTTACCAAATACCTTGATAATACAACACTTACTCCTACTCAGGTAGATGCTATTGTTGCTGCTAAAGGATATGTTAAAGCTGCTGCACTTAACGATGATGACGCTACAAACGAGATTCAGGATCTTACACTTACAGGAAACAGTCTAAAAGTTACCAATAATGCTTCTGCTACAACAATAAATCTGAACAAATACCTTGATAACACAACACTTACTCCTACTCAGGTAGACGCCATTGTTGCTGCAAAGGGATATATAAAAGCTGCTGCAATTGCTACAAAAGCAGAAATTAACTCTCCTACATTTACAGGAACCCCTACACTACCTACAGGAACAATAGCTGTAACACAGAGTGCAAACAACAACTCAACAAAAGTTGCTACAACAGCATATGTAGATAACGCATTGGCTACTTCCAGTGGAGCTCCTGATGCAACAACAACAACAAAAGGTGTTATAAAACTTGCAGGAAACCTTGGTGGTACTGCCGATGCTCCTAAACTTCAGGTTACAGGTAATGCTAAAGGAGATATGCTATATCATGACGGAACTGAGTGGGTAAGAATACCTGCTGGCACAGATGGTCAGGTATTATTAATGGACGAAACCGAAGATATACCAAAATGGGTAGATCCTAGCTGTTTACGTCGCAGAGTTATTACAACTGTTGAGAACAAAACAAGAATGATTAAGGGCGAAATAAGAGCCAATGGTACAGTAGTATCCGGTTCTGGTTTCAC
>JAOARS010000011.1 GCA_025210415.1 Marinifilum sp.
AAAGTTTTCTGTAGTCATTGTTGAATATTTAGGGTTATTTGTTTTTATTCTGATATACTTTAACAGGATTTATTACAAAATACCATATTATAAAAGCAAGAGAACTTAAAATTATAGTCCAGCTTAAAACTATTGGCATTTCGGTATGGCGTGTTACAAAGCCTTCCAAAAATCCGGCTACAATGAAAATAGGAAATATGCCTGCAATAATTTTAACACCTTTTCTTACTCCAATTTGAACAGATGTTTTTCGGGGAAGCGTTCCGGTAAATATCAAGCTGTTGCCCAATACAAGTCCGGCAGCACCTGCAATTACAATAACCGATATTTCCAATGCGCCATGTATCCAAATTACTCTTGTCGATTCCCAAAATAAATCGTGCCGCACAAAAAAGTAGGTGAAACTACCCAGCATTATTCCATTCGAGAAAAGAACATACCCGGTTCCAAATGCTGTAAATATTCCAAGAACAAATGCCAGTATCGAAACTTTTACATTATTAATGGTAATTCCCAAAAACATCATGCTTTGTCCTTGTTGTTTATAAACAGCCATTGGATCGTTCTTCTTGATGTTGTCAAGAGTCATGTTTACATAGTCGTCGCCTAATATGGTTCTAACAAATGTCTGATCACCTCGTGATGATAAAATTCCGATTAATACAGATACGAAGAATATTAAAAATGCATATAGCAACTGTTTTCTAACATCGTAAAGTATCAATGGCAAATCGGTGGTCCAAAAATTTCTGAATACTCCTTTTTTTACTTTTTTGTTCTTGTAAATTTGTTGGTGTACGCGCATACTTAATTGGTTAAGATATGCAGTAGTGGAAGATTCCGGATAAAAAGTTCTGGAGTACGATAAATCATCGGTAAGTTGGATGTACAAATTAGCTAATGCATCCGGACTGCTTTCCGATTGATTGCTAATTAGCTGCTCAAATTTTTCCCATTTATTCTTATTGCGATTAAGGAATACAATTTCTTTCATAAACAAATAGAGCCAGTAATCTGTGTTAGTTTGCTAAAGTTATTTTAAATAGTTTAATAAACAAATGATGATTATCGATAATTTACTGGTAAAATGATTAAGTTGTAGAGTAACAATAATATATAAAGCATGTTTAATGAAATTCTATAACAAATTTTTATCTTTTAATAACGATGGGTATATTCGTTTCTAATTAAACAGAACTACCTATGTCTAAAATTGGAATTGAAACTACACAAAATGTACAATTAAACTTCCCGTTAGCAAGTGTTGGGGAGAGAATTGCAGCTTATATAATTGATGCAGTATTTATCAGTGTTTGCGTATTCTTTGCTACATTGATGTTTGGCCTTCTTGGCGAGGCTTATGTAATGGTATTTGCTTTTCTAATTCCACTGTTGTTTTACTCATTACTGTTCGAAACTTTTATGAATGGCCAAACCCCAGGCAAACGTATCATGAAAATAAAAGTTTGTAAAATTGATGGAAATGCACCTGAATTTATTCATTATTTGATTCGCTGGATGTTTCGTTTGGTAGATATTGGCTTAACCAATGGTGTTGTTGCAATATTAACCATTGTTATTGGAGAAAAAGGCCAAAGAATAGGGGATATTCTTGCAAAAACAACTGTGGTTAAAACGAGCCATACAATGAAACTTACCAATACAATTCTTTCTGAAATTCCGGACGATTATCAATTGGTTTTCCCTGAATCCGGAAAAATTGCAGATAAGGATTTAGAGCTTTTTAAGAAAGTACTTCAACAGTTGAAAACAATGGATGATCATGTAGAGAAATTAACTTTTGGGTTAAAAGCGAGAGGAAAAGTAATGGAGCAATTAGGGATAAAAACGGAAATGCCACCTGAGCAATTTTTCCAAACCTTAATTGATGATTATAATTTTCTTCATAAGAGCTTATAAGTCAGGATCAAATTGATAGAAATAAATTTTTATCGATTTTTTTTGCGTCCGTTTTTCATTTCTTACGTCTACCTTGTTGAGATTATAATATTTAAAAGTAGAAAATAAACATTTTAAGAATATGAATAACGAATGTTGTGGATCACAATTGTATCATACAGGAGTATGTTGTAACGATGATAATGTAAATGCTGAACTTGTAAATCAGGTTATGAATGCACCAGAGGAAAAGCCTCTTAAAGATTGTGCATGTAAGGGACTGGGACCATGTCAATGTCCTCCTGAAAGCAAGGAACAGGGTGTTTATGCAGATCGATTTAAAGATATGAAATACGTGGTTGAAGCTTGTGGCTGCGGTGATGGCTGTGGCTGCTAGTACAACAGAAATAGATTTACCTTTCTATTCAGAATAACCACTACTAATGTGAGTTAAGAGTTGAAAGTACTTAAAGTTGAAAAGAGATAATTCAGCATTTTAATCCTTGATTCGCATTACTAATTAATTTTCACAAAACCATTTATTTATTATTCCATATAAATTATGGAGCAATAGATAAGTGGTTTTTTATTTAGAATTGATACAGATAATTTAATGTAAATTTATATTTTTGCTCTCATTACATTAAACTTGTTTATTCATGGTTGAACGTATCTGGAAAGCATATCACAAACAATTATTTTCTTTTATCCAAAAAAGAGTGTCGAACCCTGTGTTGGCTGAAGATATTTTGCAAGAGGTTTTTATAAAGATTCATAGTAAGATTGACACTTTGCAAGAAGGCAAAAAGATTAAAGCATGGTTGTTTCAGATTACCAGAAACACCATTATTGATCATTACCGTCGTTCAATAAAAAATGAAGATGCTAATGCTCAGGTTTTGGAATTGGAAGATGAGAATGATGCACAAGCTATGGCTGACATTCAATCTTGTATTGTGCCAATGATAAAATCTTTACCAGAAGATTATCGTGATGCTCTTTTGTTAAGTGAATTAAACGGATTAAGCCAAAAAGAGCTTTCTGAAAAATTACAAATTTCATATTCAGCAGCAAAATCAAGAATTCAACGAGGAAGAAGTATGCTGAAAGAAGCATTAAGCCAATGCTGTAGTTTCGAAAAAGATTCAAAAGGAAGAATAATCGACTATGAAAAAAAAGCATCGAGTTGCGATAACTGTCGGGAAGATTAAAAAGCCATTAGTTTCTATGCTAATGGCTTTTTAATTTTAATATCGATTATAAAATCTTTTCAATTCTTCGGTTAAGTCCTGATAAATAGGTTTGGTAAACTCAACAAATAAATCCTGATGCGGAG
This sequence comes from Marinifilum sp., assembly GCA_025210415.1. Lineage (GTDB taxonomy): Bacteria > Bacteroidota > Bacteroidia > Bacteroidales > Marinifilaceae > Marinifilum. Next base: position 3,236 of record JAOARS010000011.1, read on the forward strand.
GCGGAAGAATTGGTTCGTGTTCGCAAATTTCCAATTCTTCTTTTGTTAAGGCTCTCTCATCTCCGTTAAAATGACCCCATTCATGAAACCAGTTAAACTGGCCGCCAAATTGTTTGTTGTTAATGATTTTTTGATTTCCAAATTCAACAACTTTTAGCGAAAGTAAGCCTCTCGAAATTACTTCTCGTTTGTGAATATGCAACTTGGCTTTTACTTTATTAAATACTTTTACCTTCTCTCCATTTTTTAAAGTAGTGCTTCCAACTTCAACACTATCGGCACTAACCACTTCTTTTTCGTAATTGGTATCATGAGTTTCACCAACAAGAAAATCTTCAAAACCCATAGCAATTATTTGATCAGGATATTCAAGCTTTTCCATTTCCGCTTGCTTTGGAGTGTAAAAACGCACAAACCTTCTCTTAATGCTGTGAAATAAATATTGTGTTACCTGATTCTGAAAAAATTCGGAACTTAACTTGTATTTTTTAGAATGAACAGGAATATGCTCAATAACCACTTTTAAAGTTGCCATGTATTCTGCTTCTTCAAGCTTGTTTTGAACATCTTTGTAATTAGGAACAAAGCCGTTTGCTTTTTGAAAATGATTGTATGCATGAATTCCATCCTGCCTGCCACCTTTGGCAAGAGCATTTAATCCTGCTTGATAACATTCAGGTGCCGCATTTTGTTTGGCTTGTTCCAATTCGTACTGATATGACTTAGGATTTGCAATCAAACGAATGGCAGCCGGACATCTGTTAATATCATTGTACATGCGATTTAACAGTTGGTATTTGTCTACAGATTTGGTGTTTTTAAACGGATCGGCAGAGTTGTGCAGATTATTAATTTCTCTCTCGTACCACTGAACAGCTAACGGGTAACTGGCAAGCAATGTTTCTTGGGCTTTTACTTTGTCCGGATTCGACCTTAGGCGTTCTACAGCTTTTGTAACAGCAGCAAAATAATTGCCATGCTGTAATGCTTTTTCTCCGGAACTACATGCTGATAAAGCAACAACAAGAGCCAATAAAATGTAGTATAAAGTTTTCTTCATGTTTGATATTTTTTACAATAACTATCGTTACTAGTTTTTAACTATCGGGTCTATAGCGATTTAGATGCTTGGGGTGTGATTTTGTAAAACTTTGTTCTTGAGTGTCTTGCAAATCAAACTAATGCCTAATGACCAATAATTAAAAACTAACGAACCATTATTTTTATTGAGTGGCAAATATAGAGTAGTACTACGACAAAGCAATAGGATTGTTTCCATTTATTTGCCAAAATTGTTTAGAAATTCATAAACAAACCAGGAGTCATTTTTTAATCGAATTCTGGTTGATAATACCTTAACATTCGGAGTAGTTTTATTACAATTTCTTAACTCACTATAAAATACAATTTATCATTTCGTAAACTTTCTTATCGGATAAGTTAACAGACGAAAAGTACATTTGTCCATTATCAAGTTGATGAACTTATGGCAAAAAACAAGCGAAAGGTCGAAGTTGTAGTTCTATCCGATATTCATTTGGGAACAATAGGCTGCAGAGCCGAAGAACTTCTTAAATATCTGAATTCAATTCAACCTAAAAAACTAATATTGAATGGTGATATTGTTGACATCTGGCAATTCAAAAAAAGATATTGGCCAAAGTCTCATATGCGTATCATCAAACACATTACATCTCTTTTATCAAAAGGTGTACCCGTGTATTACGTTACCGGAAATCATGACGAATTGCTAAGAAAATTCGAGGGATTTACATTAGGAGGTTTGCATATTGTAAATAAGCTGATTTTAAACCTAAATGGCAAGAAGGCCTGGGTGTTTCATGGCGATGTTTTTGATGTTACAATGCAATACGCCAAATGGTTAACTAAGTTGGGATCTATTGGTTACGATTTGTTGATCATGATAAATGCTGCCGTAAATTACTTTGCAAAAGTAATGGGACGCGAGAAGGTTTCACTATCTCGTAAGATAAAAAATAGCGTAAAATCGGCAGTGAAATATATTAATAGCTTTGAGCAAATTGCTGCAGATATTGCAATAGATAAAGGCTATGATTACGTGGTATGTGGCCATATACACCATCCGGAATATAAAGAAATATCATCAAAAAATGGTTCAACAAAATACTTAAATTCCGGCGATTGGATTGAAAGTTTAAGCGCCTTGGAGTACAATAAGGGAGAATGGAGTATTTATGAGTACAATCAAGATCAGCAAGCCAAAGTATTAGAACCAGATTTAGAAAGCTATAAATTGGATGACAATGAAAAAATCTTTAAAGAAATGCTTGTGGATTTCATGTCAATGTCAGGAAAAACCATGACCGCTTCTTAACAACACCTTGTTAATGTGTTTTAACTATCATATTTTACAGAAACTTACGTATTTAAGACGTGATTTTGTAATAAGTTGCTTTCGAATGCTTTGTAAATCAGGAAACTAATCGATGTTAATTTCAATTTTATAAGCCTTTACAATTATCAGAACTACGATTTGATTTAGAATTATTAATGAAAATTTTATACGGAATTCAAGGAACTGGCAACGGACATTTAAGTCGGGCCATAGAACTTATACCATACTTTCAAAAAGAAGCAGAAGTGGACATCTTAATCTCTGGTTTACATCACGACCTGGAATTTAATCATCCCATTAAGTATAAGAAACATGGATTAGGGTTTTTCTTCGGAAAAAATGGAGGTATTGACATTTGGAGAACAATTCGAAAATTTAATATTTATCGATTTATAAAGGACATCAGAAGCCTCCCTGTTGAAGAATACGATTTGGTGATTAGTGATTTTGAACCTGTAACATCCTGGGCATGTAAATTAAAAAAAGTTTTTTGCCTGGGCTTGAGTCATCAAAGTGCCATGTTGAATTCCAGAACCCCAATGCCCGAAAAAATTGAGTTTTTGGGATATCAGGTTTTAAGAAACTATGCACCATGTAATCACAATGTTAGTTTTCATTTTAAAGAATATGGACACAACATGTTTACACCTGTTATCAGGAGAGAAATAAGGTTGTTAGAGCCTGAGAATAATGGATATTACCTGGTATATTTGCCTGCATATTCCGATAACAAATTGATTTCCATACTGTCTCACTTTCCCAATTGCAGGTGGGTGGTTTATTCAAAGCATAGCAAATACAAATACCAGTCGGAAAATGTTGAGATTAATCCGGTAAACGGAGAAGCTTTTATTAAAAGCCTAAAAGATTGTGCAGGAGTACTTTGTGGTGCCGGATTTGAGACGCCCGCAGAGAGTTTATTTCTTGGAAAAAAACTGGCTGTTATTCCAATGAAAAATCAGTTTGAGCAAGTTTGTAATGCTCATGCTTTAAAAGAACTTGGAATTCCTGTAATCGAAGATCTTGAAGTGGATGGTCCTGCAAAACTAAAAGAATGGATCAATCAGGAGGATAAGATTGAGAAACTAAATTACCCTGATAATGCCAAGGCTGTTATTGAGTTTTTGCTGTATCATTATGCAGGTCAGGAAAAAGTAGAATAGAACGGTTTTATCTTGAGTTGAATCGGGATGTAACCGAACTGAAAAAAACAGAAGAATAGAAGAAATGAATAAAAAAAGCCCTGAATGAATTAAATCGTTCAGGGCAAATATTTTTTGTCAGACCAAACTTACAACACTTCTTTAATGTTTTTTAACTGTCGAGTTTATGGTAACTTAGAAACTGTTTAAATTTTGTTTTTGAAGGTTATTAAACTTACAATCTGCTCATAAATTTTACAGGATCGATAATGTATCGAATGTGATATGCAGAACCAATTTGTCCTTCTTCGTCGGCTGCTTCAATTTCGAAAGTTAATTTTTTGCCATCCACCTTTACAAGCTTGGCAGTACAAGTTATTTTCGCTCCCGGCTTGCTTGCTTTAATGTGCTTGGTGTCAATCTGAATACCAACTGTATCCATTCCTTCTTCAAGGTCCTTATCAATACATGCAACAGCAGTTCCTTCCATAAAAGCAACCATAGCCGGAGTTGCATAAACATCAAGTTTACCTGATCCGTGATATTTTGCAGTATTTTTTTCGCCAACAATCATTTCTTGTGTGGCTGTTAATCCTTCTTGTAAAGCCATAATATTTGATTATCTATTGTAATTAAAATTCTGATGTAAAGTGAAACTCAAGATTCGGGTAGTTCGATTGTGCCATTTGTAGCATGTATCCCGAATCGGCAAGGAAAACATCCCTTCCATGCTTGTCTTTAGCCATGTACTGGTATTTTGCCTTCTTGAATTCTTTCAATTGTTCTTCGTCCTCAGTTTTAATCCAACAAGCCTTGTGCAGCATAATTGGTTCCCAACGACAAGATGCACTGTACTCGTGAAGCAAACGATACTCGATTACTTCGAACTGAAGTGCACCAACAGTACCAATTACCTTTCTACCGTTGAACTGAGAAACAAACAACTGGGCAACCCCTTCATCCATCAATTGATCGATTCCTTTTGCCAGTTGTTTCGATTTCATCGGATCGGCATTTTCGATGTACTTGAACAACTCAGGAGAAAAGCTTGGAATTCCCTTGAAATTAATTTTTTCACCTTCTGTTAGGGTATCCCCGATTTTAAAGTTTCCAGAATCATGCAAACCAATGATATCTCCAGGATATGCTTCTTCAACAATCGATTTTTTCTCAGCCATAAATGCAGTTGGACTCGAGAATTTCAATTTCTTGCCATTTCGGACATGAAGATATGGTGTATTTCTTTTAAAGGTTCCCGAAACAATCTTAACAAAGGCGATTCTGTTACGGTGATTAGGATCCATATTGGCATGAATCTTAAATACAAAACCAGAGAATTTTTCTTCTTCAGGATTAATTTCTCTTTCCACTGTTTGACATGGAAGAGGAGATGGAGCTACCTTAATGAATACATCTAATAATTCACGAACACCGAAATTGTTCAAGGCAGAACCAAAGAATACTGGAGCTATTTCGGCATCCAGATACTCTTGAACATCAAATTCAGGATATACACCTGATACCAAATCCAGCTCTTCACGAAGCACCTCAGCATCTTCGCCAATATATTCTTCTAATTTGGGATTAGAAATATCGTCGAATTCAATACTCTCTTCAACAGTTTGGGTTGCAGGAGTAAATAAACTTAAATTTTTGTGATAGATATTGTAAACTCCTTTAAAATCGGGTCCCATGTTAATAGGCCAGCTCAAAGGATTCACGCTTAATTGTAATTCTTTTTCAATTTCATCAAGTAAATCGAAAGCATCCTTACCCAGTCGGTCCATTTTATTAATGAATACAATAACCGGAGTTTTACGCATTCTACAAACCTTCATCAGTTTCCTGGTTTGAGCCTCAACCCCTTTGGCAACATCAATTACAATAATAACACTGTCGCAGGCAGTTAAGGTGCGGTAGGTATCTTCAGCAAAATCCTGGTGACCTGGTGTATCAAGAATGTTGATTTTATGTCCTTTGTACTCAAATCCCATTACCGATGTGGCAACAGAAATTCCTCTCTGACGCTCAATTTCCATAAAGTCAGACGTTGCAGTTTTCTTAATCTTATTCGATTTAACAGCACCAGCAACATGAATTGCACCTCCAAAAAGAAGTAACTTTTCAGTTAATGTAGTTTTACCAGCATCCGGGTGTGAAATAATTCCGAACGTACGGCGTCTTTTAATTTCTTCTTTGAACCCCATTTATAGAATTGTATTTACTTTCAAAATTTAGCATGCAAAAGTAGTAATTAATACCGATAACTTATGCGATATACTTGCTTTAAAACTTTAATTTCTGGTTAAAATTTGAATCTTTTTCTTATCTTCACGCTTCCAAATTTCGAAACACATTTAAATGAAGCAA
>JAOARS010000012.1 GCA_025210415.1 Marinifilum sp.
AATCACGCCTGTAAGACGTGATTCATTATTCCCCACAACTTAATGAACCGCCGTATACGAGACCCGTACGTACGGTGGTGTGAGAGGCACAGTGGCGGTCAATTGACCGTCACCTGTCTACTCGATTGTATGCCGTTTTTCTATTAGTCTGTCAAGTTAATCCAAAAATGAAACAGGTCTATAATTTTATTATCCTCATCTTCTGTTATGCGCAAATTTGAAGAAATAAACTTGCTTAAACCTTCATTATCTTCTTCCTTAACAATTAGTTTGTCATTTTCTTTCCATTCATTAGGCGATGCTGTTATTAACTCTCCAATCCATTCATTGATTTTTAAAAACCAATGATTGACATCTTCTTTTTGTATATATCCTATAATTGCAGCGAATCGTAAATTGTTCCCATGAATTCCTTTTTTGAACCTCTCAATTCCTCCACAAGGCTTTTCATGTCCAATTACATATTCTTTTTCTCTGTTTTGTCCTGGAGTAGGAAGTCTTTTTGCTTCCATTGAAAAGAAAGAATCAAATTCATTGTAACATCTGTCACCAACAATTAATTGTTCACTATCAGAAAGTGTTCCTATATCTGTTTGAGGACTATTGCCAGAAGCATGGTTTTCTACATTCTCATGCTGAAAATAAAATGGAAAAGCACTAGCTTTTCTATTTAAGTGTTTACATAATTTATCAGTTAATGATTTTTCACTTGCAGAAATCTCTCCTTTAACTTTAGTAGAAAAATCAGCAAAATGAATCTCAATAAATTCAATTACAGATCTTATTGAAGAGTCTATCTCTATTCCTTCTGTTAGCTTTCCGCTACTATTATTTTGAGGTAAGTCTGCTAACATTAATATCCTTGTTTTCTTAAGTCCGAAAAAGTCTCATCAGCATCGCGAAGAGCAATAGATTTTAGCCAGTAACGAAGCTTTTTAGGTTTGATTAAATAGATTACATTTCCCTCATATAATCTTAAAATACGAGTTATTCTCAAACTAATACCGAAATGTTTTTGGACAAGTTGTTTGATATGGCTTTCTGCTTGTTCTGAATTGGAAAAGTCTATTTGAGGTTTATCACCGAAGTAAAAAGGATAGCATATGTAAGACTCTGTTTCAAAATGTTGATAGGGTTTTATTGAATTATATACATTTTGTAATACTCCACAAAATACCTCACCAAATACTTTTAAGCTCTTATTATCTACATCAGTTTTTAGAATATATGAATTTTCACCTTTTGAACGAAATTCAATTAAATAATTAAATAAATCATCAATAAGTATTTTATCATAAGACGAGAATGAATTGCCTATATCAATATCAAATGGAATATTATCTATGTCAAGCTTTTTTACTGATGTGGCACGCCTTATTAGAAACTCTGCACTAGTTGCTGCTAGGTAATAAGAAACAATTTCACTTTTTAAATACCTTAAAAGCTTTTTTAACTCATCTTTATTATCAGATTGGATGCCTATTATTTTTTCCTTGAATAGAAGATTAGATTCAGTGTATTCAGCAATCAATCTATTGTTTGATATTCCTTCCTTAATAAGAATGTGTGGACCAGAGTAAACATTAATATTTTTAAAATTCTCACAATATGAATATGGAAAATCTCCAACTTCAGAATAATTAATTCCCTCAAAGGTAAATGCTTCAGTTGGCAAATATCTCATCGAAGCTATTTCCTTTATATCTTCATAATTTGTATATTTTTTACTAAGCTCTTCAAGTTCTTCTTTTTCTCTTAAAGAAAGTGAACCTTCACCTAGGGAACTCAAAAATTCAATTCTTTCAACTTTCATTTTATTCCCAACTCTTACTCCAGCTCCATAGTGCCATGATTTAGCATGTATATACTCCTTTAAGGTAGATAGTTCTTTTAACCTCAAAGTCAGCTGATGATGCCTACTACCTCCTAAATAATTAGACTTCCAAATTAATGGATCATTTAACGCATAATTTCTTCCTACTTTATGAAAGTCATAGCTATCAAGTTCAAAAAATAATTTTTCCTTATTAGTCTTTGTTCGTCTAGTCGTTATATGAAGTATTTCACAATCTTTAGCTATTTCATTTTTCACGAAAATGGCAGCAGTAGGCACATCTCCACCCGGTCCAAATAAAATTCTAGCAATATGAGAAAAATCAACTATTTGAGGCACATGATATTTTTCAAGTAAATACTTTCGAAATTCAAACGATGATCGATTATACAATAATGGCCCTGAAGGTTGAATCAAGCAGGTAAGGCCATCCTTTTTTGTCATTTTAATGCATTGCTCTAAAAATAAAAGTGCAATCTGATTTCTTGGAAGTTTTACTTGCTTTTTCTTCCCCAAATAAGATATAAGACGATTTCTTGAATCCTGCTTATCAATTAGTTTTGCAGCATCAGTTAGATTACTCTGCACGAATGGTGGATTTCCAATAATTAAATCAAAATTACTATCCAATAAGTTGCTAGAAATTATATTAAAGAAATCATCGTGAAGAATATTTTTTTCATGAAGATTATCAAATTTAAGGTCTTTCCATATCTCTAAAGGAGTAAGCTCATCACATAATGCCAAGCTTAAACTGAATACTGTTAAATTAGCGGCGTCTTTATTAAGTTCAACACCAAAAATATTTTCTTTAAGTAATTTCTTTAATGTTGGAAGGTCTGGTTTTTTCCATTTGTTCTTTTTTCTCCATCGATAAATTAATCTTCTGTAGGCACCAACAAGAAAAACTCCTGAACCACATGCAGGGTCAAGTATTTTGAAATCACTTTCCTCATTAGTTAAAGGCATGGCTTCGTCTAAAAGGAAATTCACTAAATATGGTGGGGTATAAACAACTCCCGGCTGTTTACCTAAGAACTCTTCGTATATATTACTGATTAACTCTACGGGTAAATCATTAAATGAATATAAACGCCAAAATACAAATTGCATATTATTGACATCTCCATTTAAAAAATGTCCAAAACGAGTTAAATCAGCTTTATGAATAAAATCTCTCTCGGTTTTATCCAGTTTAAATATTCCACCATTAAAATGTTTTGCTAAATAATCAAGAAGTTTAAGGTAGGCTCCAACAGTGCTTAAAATATCTGTGAATTTTGTGGCATTTTTCACAAACCTTCCAAAGAAATCTTTGGGAAATACTTTATTGCCATTTTTATCCTCTCTCTCTTCCAGATACTTAATCAAAATGGAAACAACCATTATTTTACGGGCAAACTTTTCAGGAAGAATATCTTGCTCTATAATATCTTTTAATGCTTGTTTTAATTCTGTAAGGAGTTTCTCATAAGCACTATTACTAAATTTGAAGTGATTACTGTATTTTGAGTTTTCCCAAAATGTTCCATTATCAAAAGCTTTTCCCGAAAATTCTTTAAACTTATTTTGATTTTCGGAATCTATTTTTTGAGATAAACTTGCGGCTAATTTTATAATGGTTAGGGGAGAGTATTTAAGTTCTTTCCCTTCTGCTGGTCTTTCAAAACAATTGAAAATCCGAACATCTTGTTTTGTAAAAACAAAGAACATCGGCACATGCCCAGAACTATATAACTGTTTGTGTAATTCTGTTAATTCTTGTTCTTCAACACCAATTGTTGTGGTAAAGTCATATAGGTAAATCTGAGGAACAGATGGACGTTGTTCAAATTTTCTAAAATAAACATAGTTTGCACCATATTTATTTGCGTTTTCTAATGCAATTATTTCTTCGGGAGATAAATCTTTATTAGTTAAATATCCTTGAACAGGAATAAGTCCAGAAGTATGATTGTTATCGACAATCATATCCAGTTGTTCTAAACTATATTTTAATTCCTGATTCATATAGTATTTACTTTAGGGTAGAAATCAATAATTCCCTTACATTAACCTCAAGCACTTTTGCTATCTGAAATAATGTTTCTATTCTAGGCTGCATTTCGTTTCTACACCATTTAGAAACGGTTGTTCTGTTCATGTTCAGTTCGTCAGCAAGCCAATTATTTGTTTTCCCTTTTTCAGCTAAAACAGCTTTAATACGATTGTATACTTGTTTATCCATCGTCATTTACTTATGATACAAATATAAAGACTTATAATAATATGTTTTTTGCATTATTTTATGCTTTAATGTATTCATTAAAATATTTTTAGTATCTTTGTTTTGCTTTTAAAGCATATTTATAACCCATAGTGGTTTTTTTTGAACATTTTAAAAACAAATCAATGAGTAGTCGATATACTAAGGCAGACCTTGAAAAGATTGTCTTTCTGCAACTAGAAAATCTTAATGCAATGCATGTTTTAAGTATTATGAAACATCAAAATGAACTTTTAAATAATGCCAATAAAAAATTGAAAGATGAAGTTTCAGAGTTCAAAGAAAAATATGTTGTTTATTCAATTGGCAAAAGAAAGTCTAAATAAATGTTCTCCATTTGCACTGTGTTTCCTTAAATGGCATACAACTTGTATATAATAATCAATATTGGTTTATCATCTTAATATGACTTTATAATACCACTTATTACAAGTCGTTCTATAAATCTACAAAATAATAAATATGGAACAAAGTTAAATACGAAGATTAGGGAAAGCGGTGTTTTTATTCCTCAATCTCCAACCTCCCATTGCGTTTTTTAAAGAAAGAATTTTTCGAGTTGCGTAGTCCTTCGTAAGAATCGAGAATTCCTTTTACACTACCCACCAAAACTTTGGCTTCAACCTGTATGGGAATTCGGTTGTCGTCGTTGCTGAGCCAAACGGTCATGTCTTCGCCGCCTTTAAACATGGTTCCCTTTACCAATAGTGGCGAGAATTTCAGGCATTCGAATTGTTCGCCCGATTTGGTTTTAATGGTTTCCAATCCTTTGTAGCGAATGTACAGCGAATGAATTTCGTTGTCTATCAGCATCGATAAAGGAATCTTGTCGCCCTTTTTGTGCTTGCTGAAATCCAGGTTGCGCACATAGTAGGCTACCGATAAAATATCGAAAGTACATGGCTTGTTGGCCAGAGTATCTAACTTTTCAGGCTTTTCGCGCTTTTGTATTTTCGAAAGTATGGTATTGTCGCTATAATTGAACCAATATTTGTGGTGCGCATGATACTTTGCTTCGTGGGTTCTTCTGTCGAAATATAATGGGGCTAAAGTTTCTCTATCAGCGTAAGCGGTAAGTGTATCACGCAAGTGGAAAAACCAATCGAATGCTTTTAGGTTTTTACCTGTACCGTAGAATTTTAAAGCATCTTTATGTTGGTATTTGCTTTCTTCCACACTTAGGTTTACTTCACCAGCAGCGACCCAAATAAAACCCCAATTGTAATATCCTCGGTAAGTTAATTTTTCGCCAGCTTCGAATGCAAAATTTTTCTCGATGCATTGTGCCGAAGCATTGTTGCCAAATGCACAATACAAGAGTAAAAATACAAGTAGTGTTTTTGTACACTTAATTACTAATGAGGATATGGGCATTAATTGATTATTTACTATTGGAATATAGACTCAGACAGCTTTTAAAAATGCTGTCAGGTCATTAATTTATCTCTTCACTTTCAAAATGAGTTTTTTCCCTATTTAGGGAAAATGTCTACAGGCAAAAGGGTATAAATAATAAAAAAACACAAACTAAAAGCACCCCTCTGACTGTCGCTATCTCTCCTTAATAAGGGGAGAAAACCAGAATTTATAGTATGCTAACTTATCAATTAGCTAACCATCAATTATACTTGTATTACCTACTTACTTTTCCAATCTTATTTTCTATGGCTTCAACCTTAGTTTTTAGGCGATTGTTCTTGCCTTTCTGGCTATCGATATTCATGGTGCAATAAATGCGATTCGAGTTTTCGGCTAAAATATCGTGCGATTTGTTCACCACTTCTAAAGCCTGCGTCATGGTATCGGTTTCCAGTAAAGTTCCCATAGCAGTAAGTTGGTAATTGTATCCGCTTTCGCGGATCAGGTCGATTACCTTACTAACTTCTTTGCTCACACTGTCTCCCTTGTCGGTTGGGAATATTGCGAATTCAACTAATACAGACATTATTTATCTTTTTTACGTTTGTTCTTCTTTGCTTTTTTTTCGATTGCCTTTTTCATTTCTTCGGCTTCATGATTGTGATGCTCGTGATCGCAATCCGGATCATGACACTCATGATTGTGATCATGCAAGTTAAACATTACCTCTTTCTTTGCAGGAATCACTATTTTATCTTCAACTTCCCAGTTCGAACGAACTTTTAATTCCTTAAGGAAGTAGTAAACCTGCTCTGGTTGCTTACCTTCTTTGTAATTTCCGGTATCCCAAATGCCATTATCGTTTATATCTTCAATTACTTTAATAATATAAGTTTTTGGTTCCAGGTAATCGAAAATTACAGTTTGATCGGATTTTATTTTCTTGGTTTGAAAAATTCTTTCGTTTTTCTCGCTTTCTAACAATTGCACCAATGTAGGAACTTTAACTCCTGATACATTTATAAACATTTTTCCGTAATGTTCCAGTTCGCGGGTCGTTATTTTTCCTTCGAACGAGTCGCTGTACAAGCCATAGATATTTTGGAATGCTGTGGAATCAATATCAATTTTATAACTGGTTTCAGGTTGCCAGTCAACAACGAAATTGTATTGCAACAAATTTTTAGAATCTTTCTCCAGTTTAAAATCTGCAGGAATTTCCAGCGTATCTTTTAGCTGATAGAAATGAATGCTGTCGTAATTGATATTTGCCAAAGGTTCATCGAAAGTAAGAGGTATGTATTTGTTTAAATCTTGCGATGAGCTTGTTTTAAAACTGAAATTATAGCTTGGTTTCTTAATTTTTGTTTTGTTCTTTTTCTTCTTTTTTGGATTTTTCGCCTTTGCTTTTTTAGGATCTTTAAAATTTAGCTTTACTGTATCCTGAAACAAAACAAGCCGATTGGTAGAATCGGTTTTAAGATATTGCAAAGCTGCTAATAGCGTATCTCTCTTGTATATTGTAGAATCGGTAATCCAAAAAGAAAGAGTATCTCTTCTGGAATTTCTTTCTGCCAAAAACCAATCAGGATTTTCTTCAAAACCTATAAAATCGATTTTTAAACTGTCGGTTCTTTTGGCATTAAATTCGAATTCCAGCTTTTCTCTCCTTGGCCTTTTGTATCCGGTAAGGTATTGCAATGGATTTTCTTCGTCGAACATTCTGATGTGAATGTTGTTTGGTTCCAAAGCTGTTGCCTGTTTAATTACAACAGAATCTCCACCAATGGAATCCAATTGCTCAAAACGGTGTGCTGTAGGAACAATCAACTCATCAAAATAACCAATCGTTTCACCTGGGCCATTGTACAAATAATCCCTGTTACCATCTACAATGGCAAATAGTTTGTAAGTTCCTTCACGTAGGTTATTCAGTTGAAAATATCCGGCAGAATCGGTTAATGCAATGTAATCGGGAACAGTAGTTAATGGTACCGAATCGTGAGTGTTCAGGTAAGCCATTACCATCGATTTTTCAACTGGTAATTCATCGAAAGCATTGTCTACTTTTCCTTTAATGCTTAGCGAATCAATCGTTTCGCCCGTTGAGAATACAAACTGATAATCTCCCAGCGGATTTCCTTCGTTATTGTCAACAATGCCATCGCCAAAATCGAGTGTATAAGTAGTATTTTCTTTTAATTCCTCTTCTAATTTTACGTATATCGATTTTCCTTTTAACTTCACAATCGGATTTTTCTTAAACGGAGGCGAAACCACAAACTTTTCGTTGATGTTTTCAAGCCTTACAAACTCGTTAAAGAAAATTTCCACTTTACCGCCTTTAAAATTTAAGGCATAATTTTCAGGTTTAGTTTCGGTAACTCTTGGAGGTGTTTCATCAATAGGCCCTCCGGTTGGGTAACCTTGGTTTGCACAAGAATATATAAGTAAGGAAACTGATAATCCTAAAAGGATGTTTAAAGCTATCTTTTTCAAATTAATTGGTTTTGATAATTGATATTCGCAACAAAATTACAAAGTTTAAGTACAAAAATAAGTTAATAAAAGTAAAATGGTTGATTCAACTGCATTTTCGATAGAAAACAGACAAAGAATTTTGGAAGAAGCTACTGCCAACAAGTTTGACTTTGTGTTTACTCGTTGTGGTTTTAAAGAAACTTTGTTTTGCTTGCTGGCATCGGGTTTAGGTTTTCGATGCGCCATGTTTTGCGAACATGATTTCGAAACCCAACTTCACACTGTTGTTGATACCAAAAATGCAGGAAAAAAATCCATTATCAGCTTGCGTGAGCGATTTCCTCATTTGATTCTTCCCGATGAATACCTTCACATTCAAAAGCAGAAAAGTATGCTTTCAGGATTGTTTTCGAATTCAATAAAGGAAAAAGATTTGCCACGATATGAATCGGCTTTACAATTGGCCGATGGTGTACTTGTAAATCTGGAGAATGAGTTTAAAATTAATGCAAACCGATTGTTGATGTCGATTGTTAAATCGGCAGTTGATAACGGAGTTAGTATCTTGAATCATGCAAAGTGTGAACAGGGCGAAAGCAAAGAATTAATCGTTTCGGATGCTTTGGGTTTGATATCTGAATCTTATTCCATTAAATACGACAATTTACTTGCTTTTGATACTGAAGATCAGAATTCCAATCGTGCCGAACTTCGAATTTGCCTGAATAAAAAAGGCTTGTTTTTAAAAAGAAGTTTAAAGTTTCATGTTGATGATAAATTGGTTCGCTTAATTCGATATCAGGATTATTTTTTGCTGATCTGCGAAAGCGATGACATGAAAATCGATTTTGTAAAAAATGTTTTGCAGGAATTGAGTTCGATGTTTGCAGGCGACATATCGTTTAGCGAAGATGATATTATTTCTTCTGAAATTACATTGGTAGACAATCATTCCGGATTGATAAGTCAACTTTCCATTTTAGAAAAATACTGCAAAACTCATTTGCAATTGTCAGGATCTGATTTTGTTGAACGTTTGCATAAATTCTCAATTGTGGATTCTCACTTCGAAGGAAGAACGGAAATTCAGGAATTGATAGAGTTTGCCGATTTTAAATTCGATGAGGCCAAACAAACTGGTATTCATCCAAGCTCGTTTAAAAATGTTTTTTACCGATTTGGATCTGAAACGGAACAACTAACCGAGTTGGCTTACCAGTGGAGAGCAAAGTACGGGCCAGGTGAAAAATTGTGGCAAAATGTGCAATTGTGGTATTTGTACAATCATGAAATGATATGTAGTATGGATGATTATTATGCACGCATAAACTCTATAGATAAGACAAACCAATCGAACCTTACAATTGATGAAGAGGTTATGAATAGGTGTTTGTTCGTATAATTCGTTAAAACATGTTGTGAAACATACTGTTTAAAGTTTATACCAACATTTAGGTATTGTTTGTTGTGTATTGGAAATCTATTTTTGTTGCGTAATTAGAATTTTTACACAAGAATAGATCGTGAACTTGTTTCAAAAATACAAAAAAGCAATTGCTTGCATTCTATTACCGGCAATATTAATGCTGGCAGGCAATGCTGTATTTAACTGGCACGTTCATAAATCCGAGAAGGGACAGTTGCTTGTTCATGCTCACCCTTTTAGCAAAAATGTTGCTTGCTCTTATTCAGGCAATAGCGAAAGTAATTCTACAAATAATGATAACAAGCATTCGCACAATGCAAATGAATGCTTTTCGATTGACCAAATAACCAGTTTCTTGTTTGTATTGGCAGCTGTTGTAGCTGTTTTAACCCATATGAACAGGTTGATTGAGATATCGAAGGTATATCATTATCATGTTAAGAAAAATCTGTTAGCCAGCCTGCTACCCAACAGAGCTCCTCCTGCATTGGCTTAAATTACTTTACTAATACACCTTGAATTTGGGTGTGACTTTTCAATTTATTTTATCGGGACATTGATAATATATGGTGAGATGCCTCGCCGTATGGTTTCATATAACCACATTAACAAACATTTACAAAAATAATAATAATGAAGAAATTACTTCAGTTATGCCTAAGCATAGTGCTTATGGTATTATCTATGGTATCTTTTGCTGAACACAAAAGAACAGATGCAAATATTTATGGACATGTAATTGCCGATGGAGAGCACTTGCCTTTTGCAACCATTAGTATTGAGGGAACTACAATTGGAACTGCTGCCGATGAAACAGGTCACTTCCAAATTATACACCTTCCATTGGGAAAACTTAAAATTAAAGCACAGGCTTTAGGGTACAAATCTCAGGTTGTTGAAGTTGAATTTAAGAAAGGACAATCGCAAGAAATTCAGTTTAATCTTAAAAAGGATGTTTTAGGATTGGAGGAAGTTGTTGTTACCGGTGATAGAAATGAAACAAATAGAGTTGAATCGTCTACTATTGTTAATACATTAACTTCTAAACTGTTTACGGCTACTCAATCAGTAACTCTTTCTGAGAGTTTGAATTTTGCTCCTGGTTTAAGAATGGAGAACAATTGCCAGAACTGTGGTTTTACTCAGGTAAGAATGAATGGTATGGAAGGTCCGTATTCTCAGGTTTTAATCAATAGCCGCCCTATTTTTAGTGGTTTGGCTGGTGTTTATGGTTTGGAACTAATGCCTGCCAATATGATTGAAAGAGTTGAAGTTGTGCGTGGTGGTGGTTCTGCTTTATATGGTAGTAACGCAATTGCAGGTACAATTAACTTGATTTTGAAAGACCCGGTAAACAACTCTTATGAATTTGGCGCAAGCAGCAATTTAATTGGTGTTGGTGTTGATGGAGCAGGTGATGCAGCTGAAGATTATACAATGAATATGAATACTTCTTTGGTATCTTCTGATGGTAAAACAGGTTTGGCTGTATACGGTTTCTATCGCGACAGATCGCCTTTTAATGCAAATGAAGATGATATGGTAGATGGTGAAAACGATACTTTCTCAGAAATTGCAGAATTAAAGAATACTACTGTAGGTTCTAGATTGTTCCACAGATTTAGCGCTCGTAGCAAGGTTTCTCTTGACTTCTTTAATATTAAAGAAAAACGTAGAGGAGGTAATAGATTTAGCTATGTTGAGCACGAAGCTGATATTGCAGAGGCTGTGGAGCATGATATTACAACGGGAGCTGTAACTTACGATCAATTCTTTAGAGAAAAAGATTTATGGTCGGTATATGTTTCTGGCCAGAGAGTGGATAGAGATTCATATTATGGTGCGGAAAGATCATTAAAAGACTATGGTAATACCAAAGGATTCACTTATACAGTAGGATCTCAGTACAATGCACACTTTGAAAATTCAAACCTTACTATTGGTTTAGAACAAGTAGGAGAAACTTTGAAAGATAAGAAATTGGGATATCTTGATGTAGAGAATGCAGTGGTAAATCCTGATGGAAGTATTACCATTCCTCATACTGACAATTTAATTGTAGCTGATCAGGAAAAAAATACATTCGGTGTTTTCTCGCAATACGAAATGCAATTTAACAAATTGAATGTTTCTGTTGGAGCTCGTTTTGACCACTATTCTGTAAAAGATACTGATCACGGATCGAAAAATACTGGAAATGTATTTAGTCCACGTGTAACTTTAAAATACGATGTAAAAGAATATTTACAAGCTAGAGCAAGTTACTCAAAAGGATATCGTGCTCCACAAATCTTCGACGAAGACTTACATATCGAAACCTCAGCTGCTAAGAAAGTGGTTCATGAAAATAGTGATGATTTAGAACAAGAAACCAGTCACAGCTACATGGCATCTTTAGATTTCAACAAAAAAGTGGGAAATACATTTGTTGGATTCTTAGTAGAAGGTTTTTATACCAAATTAGAAGATGCATTTGCTGATGAAACTGCAGAAAAGGATGGTGTTTTCACTAAAACCAGAATTAATGCAGAAGGTGGTGCTAGCATTAAAGGTGTTAATATGGAAGTAAATCTTGTGCCTTCAGAGAAATTCTCATTAAAAGGTGGATTTACAGTTCAAAAGAGTGCTTATGAGGAAGTACAGGATTACGATCAGAAAGATTTTACTCGTACTCCAAACAATTACGGGTATTTTACTGCAACCTATAATCCAACCAAGAAATTTGGTATTTCATTGAACGGAAACTATACTGGTAAAATGGATGTTCCTTATGAAGGAGAGTTTTTCAAGAATGCTCAAGAAGAAGCATTATTTGTTTCACATCAAGATGAAAACGGCGAAGGCGGTTGGGTTATGCGTGAATCAGATCAATATTTTGATTTAGGTATTAAATTTAACTACGATATCAGAATTAATGGAGCAAAACTAAGATTGTACACTGGTGTTAAGAACATCTTTAATTCTTATCAAGATGATTTCGATGCAGGAATTAACCGCGATCCAGCTTATAACTATGGGCCATTAAATCCAAGAACAATTTACTTTGGTATTAAAATTGGGAACTTATTGTAGAAATTTTCTACAAACAATTATAGTAAAAACTGTGGGTTAGTTTTAACGGGACTGTTTCATTTCATGGCAGTTCCGTTTTTTTATGCTCTTTTAAATCGTGTTGGTATAATAATTGACCGAAAATTATCGATAATTTATTTAAATGACAGAGACATAGCGGCTATTCTCTTTTTATTTAAAAAAGATAAGTAAATTTGCACGAAACATTAAAAAGACTGAATTACCACGGGAGATATGGAAAACGAGAAGAAAGATAAGATTTACAAAGGCGTACTAATAGGATTGGGAATAGTATTGGTTGTTGTTGCAGTAATGTACTACTCGGAACATCGCGAAAACAAGAGATATATTGGCGAAATTACAGCTGAGAAATTAAACTTACAGAATGAACTTGAATTGCTTTCTGCTGACTATGATTCACTACAGACTAGTAACGATACCTTGAATGTTCAGCTTAAAATGGAACAAGAGAAGATTTCTGAGCTTCTGGAAAGAATGAGAGTTTTCCGTAATAACTCATATGCCGAAATCAACAAGTACAAGCGTGAGTTGGGAACTTTAAAAGAGGTTTTAAGAGATTACATTGTTCAAATCGATTCTTTAAATACACGAAACCAGTTGTTAACTGCGGAAAATGTTCGAGTTAAGAAGCAAATTAACTGGGTAAAAGAGCGCAATCAGAAATTGGAAGAATCAACAGAGAACATGAAAGAGGTAATCAGTAAAGCTGCGGCTTTAGATGTAACTGACCTTACTTGTGTACCAATCAACAAAAAAGGTAAAACAGTAAAGAAAATTTCGAAAACGCTAAAGCTGAAAACCATTTTTACCTTGAGCAAAAACATTACTGCTTCAACTGGAGCCAAGGAAATATTTGTTCGCTTAACTCGTCCTGATGAGATGGTTTTGGGAAATCCACAAAATCTTTTATTCGACTTTGAAAACACCAAGCTGGTTTATTCTGCAAAGCGCGAAATCGATTATGAAGGAGATGCTCTTGAGGTTGCTATTTTCTGGGATAATGATGGAAGTCTAATAGCCGGAGAATACAAAGTAGATGTATTTGCTGAAGGAAACCATATTGGAAATGCGAAGTTTTTGCTGAAATAAGTGAATAATTAAGCAACTAATCGGTATTAGAAGGAATTAATTTAGGCTTGGAATAAAAGTCGAAGGATAAATTATAGAAGCATTTAGATTCTAATTAATAGCCGATTGGTAAATTATATATGCATTTGGGTTCCGAATAGAAGCATTACGTTTATTTATAGAAGTATTTAGTTTGACTACGTCAAATTAACGGTTCCCAAACCTAAACCGATGTTATTGGAACCTTAAATTTTGGATTTGGAACCCAAATGGATCAATAGGCAAGTACAAATTATAAATTGCGATCCATAATGGAACAATTGCGAACCTAAATGGAATGTTTCGGAACCTAAAATGGAATTAAATTGGCTTTACTTAAATATTGTTCTTGATCCGAAAGCTCTAAATCCGATTAAAATAGAAACACATCCACTTTCAAGTTCCTGATTGGCCATACTTTCTGGTACAATAACACGAATGATAAAATCATCCGTACTTTCTACCATAAAATCCCAAATATTTGTATAATCTTCATCAGTATTGTCGTAGAGCAGATTGTATTCGGTATCGTACAACTGAAATTGTAATTTCCCCAATTGCTCTTCTCCTTTTACAAGTATTCTGTATTCCTGATCTTTATAAAAAGTTAACTGAAGTTCTGCAGTTTCACCCTGCGAAAGAACTGCATTGTTTAGTTGGCCGTTAAAAGTATACGGATTTAATTGAGGAATGCACTCTTTCTTTGTATACTCGTTGCATTGGGCCTGGGAAAGTTCCGGAACAGCAAGTGTACAAATAATCAATATGATGAGTTTTATTAATATTTTCATAAGTAGTTAGTTTTTACAGCAATTATAATTCAATTAGTTTTGCTCTTATTCTATTATTAACTTCATGAATTTCTTTAATAGTTTTATTTGAAGCAGTAAGCGTAACTTTATTTTGAATTACAGTTTTTCCATTCTTAGACTTTAAACTGGAAGGGGTTCTTTTTACCTGTTCAATTTCTTTAAACTTTGCATCAAGTTCCTTTAAATCAGGTAGTACTTCGTTTACTTTTTGGTTGTTGCGATATTGGCTAAGCAAACCAATAAGGTTTTTTACAGAATGCTTTTGTTGTGCAATTAAAGCAACCAATTCTTTTTGCGGACGATTTAAATCGATAATATTTGTTGCCAGATAAAGTGTTTCAATCCAACCACCAAATACAATTAAAGCGGCAGTTCCACCACGCTGATTCTCTTTTAAATAACTATCTGATTTGATAAAGGTTTCTGAGATGATATTCAATAAAGAATCCTGATTCTCTATGTTTTCCTCAACTCGTTGAGCCGTGACTTTTTCCTGTTCTTCGGGAATTCCCAATTCTCTTGTAAACTTTTTGATTACAGCCAGGTAGCGTGCTGCATCCTGAAACTGGTTATAGATGCGAATGTAGCTTAAATCTGCACCATAAATTCCAATGTTAATGGCCATATCAGCTTGCGACAAATAGTTGTCGGCATTGTTAACGGAATTCATTAAATCAGGCTGGTAAGGAAGATCCATTTTCTTCATTAACTCTGTTACTTCCAATGGACTTGGCACATTGTAAAACAATTTTTTTACCGGGCCAAATTTCTGAGGTTGTAAGAGGTTATTTTCAACTGAACTTTCTTTTGAATTTGTTTTTAAATTGCATGAAAAGCACAGTAATGTATTGGTAAAAATAAATAAAAAGCAGAAGATTCTGATCGTATTTTTAAACATAGATTTTGGGTTTATTGGTAATATTGAGATTGTAATAGGCTTAAAGTTATACTTTTACCTCTAATAAGCAAACAAAAATACAAGATATCGAACTATCCATAAAAAACACTTAAATTGTAGAAACAAATGGCAAATACTGTCGTAAATAGATAGTTAATTAAAAGAAATTGGCATGAGAATCGGAATACTTATTGGAAGAATTGGGGGAGTTGACGGAGTTGCATTGGAAACAGAGAAATGGATAAAAGTATTTCGAAAAATGGGACACGAAGTGTTCACTTTATCTGGTCAGTTTGAAGAGCGCAAACTAGATCCTCAGGTTGAAACATTGGTGCCGGAAATGTCATTTTTTTCTCCTGAAGCATTTTGGGGACAAAAAAAAGCCTTTCACTTTCCGGATAACAACTTACCGGAATTACTCGAACATATTCATTTCTATGCCGATTTAATTGGAAACAAAATTATTAATTGGGCCAGAGAAAAGAAAATTGATGTTTTTGTTTCAGAAAATGCTTCTGCTTTGCCTGCTCATTTAGAAATGGGATTAGGGATAAAAAAAGCAGTGCTTGAATTGGGATTGCCAACCATTACACACGATCATGATTTTTATTGGGAGAGAGGAACCAGGTACCTTTCTCCATATGCCGAGATTAATACCTTAATTGCAGATAATTTTCCTTTGCGTTTGCCTAATGTTTTTCATGCGGTAATTAATACTTACGGGCAAAATACTTTGCACGAAAGATTTGATAGAAATTCGGTAGTAGTTCCTAATGTGATGAATTTTGATTTGCCATTTGGAGAGATAAATGAAAACAATATCAATTTAAAGCAAAATGTAGGCCTTGGTAAAAACGATTATATTCTTGCTCAGGTTACTAGAATTGTACGTCGTAAAGGCATCGAAACTGCAATTAAATTAATTCACATGCTTGATGATGCCAATGCAAAATTGGTAGTAACAGGCAACCATTCCGATGATGAGGGAAACATATACTACAATGAATTAATAGATTTAATTTATGAGCTGAAGCTGCAAGGACAGGTAATATTTGCATCGCATATTATTAAAAATAACAGGCGACAAACACCAGGAAGTAAATCTTATGCCCTTTCGGATGCATATGCACATGCCAAGGCAAGTACTTATTTTAGTACTTACGAAGGTTTTGGGAATGCGTTTATTGAGTCAGTTTTAGGAAAATGTCCGATTTTTGTAAACAATTACAAACCCGTTTATTGGCCCGATATTGGAAGCAAAGGCTTTAAAACCGTTATGCTTGAAGATAATGTAATTACCGATAAAGCATTAGCCGATATGAAAGAAGTGATTCACAATGAAAAGTTAAATCGGGAAATAGGTGAGTACAATTATCAATTGGGGAAGAAATATTTCTCTTTTGATACTTTAGAAGAAAAACTTGTTGAACTGCTTGATATGGCAGCAAAATTCTCTTCTTAAATCAAAATTTTAAGCTCGGCTTGAATTGTTAGCTGATTGCTGGTAAAATCAATTCCTGAAATAAGGTTTAGTCCTGGTTTTTTGCCGATTTCTAAAGAACCAAAATCATGATCGATTTTTAAATTTTGTGCAGGATTTAAACTGGCCCATTTTATCATTTCCCAAACAGATAGTTTAGGAAATTTTTGCTGAATCAACTTCATCTCATCAAAAATTGAAAGCCTTTGATGCGTACCAAGCGATCCTGTTCCAATACAAAATTGATTGTAATTGCCGACTTCCATTTCGTACTTGTCCATTATCAAATGATTTATTAAAGTAATGGAATTGATATGCGATTTTTCACTTCCCGCAAGCTGATAGATTAAATTTTCATCAGGTGTAATAAAATGAACCTTCGACTTCTCTTTTTTCGATTGTGAATCTTGATGAGGAAATAGATCTGCTGCTGCCTTTGTTCCAAAAGCTTCCAAATGATTAATGGTTCTTTGCACAGATTGTAAATTGGCTTGTAATGAATTTACCTTAGATTTAAGATTTGCATTAAAATCTCCGGTAGAACATTCATTAAAATCTTTAGTCGTAAAATTGCTGTAAGAAAGTAATGTAAAGGCATCTATAAAGCCAGGAACAATTACACCACCGTAAAATTCTAAATTTTCAATTTCCTTAAAATTATCTTTTGTGTCAATAACTTCAAGAATCCTGTTGTCATCATCCAGAACTATAATGCCATTTTTTAATGGAGCAGAGCTTACAGGGAAAATATAATTTGCACTTATTTTTCTCACTTTAATTCGTAAATATTTTCGAGATTCAAATGGCGTTCAATTTCTTTTTCAATCTCGGTAGTATCAGGTTTCATTTCAGGATTAAAAATTTTAATATTCTTAATTTCATACTCCTGAGTGAAAACTCTAAGATCGTTTTCCCAACTAAACAGGTTACCTCTAAGTTCAGTGTAGATCGTATCAGGATATTCCAACTGAATCGTGTATGTTTTGAAAATTGAATCCCGATCAATCATTTTTGGATTGAAATGTACCTTTTGAGGGCCACCAATTGTATCTTTTTTCCAGAAATAAGCTTTCATTTTTGGATTCTCCGTCTGATCCTTCTTAAAAATTCTAATATCGGCAGATACCGTATAAATACCCCTTTGCTTAACCGGAATATTAAAATTAAGGTTAGGTTTGCCATTTTTGGGAATAATCCAATGATCTTTTCGCTTCCACAAGTTAATGGTATCCTGCTCTAGTTTAGCATTTTTAATATCAATACGATATTTGGTTTCCAATCTGTTCAGCGAATCAATAACCTTATCGTAGATTTTTGTGAAATTGCTGGTATTGTGCGCATAGTAAGCTACGCAAGAATCGAATTCAGCAGGTAAGATATCATACTTTTCGTAAATGGAATTGTAATAATAACTAGGACGATAATTTTTACCTGCCCGGTAAATATTTTGTGCAGACAGTGTACCATCAGCAATATGAATATCAATAAGCATATTGGTAAAATCTTCCTGACTTAACTTAGGTGCATTCTTTTCCTGTTTCGAGCAAGAAAATAATAAAGCCGAAATGGTGGCAATGGTAATGATCAATACTTTGTTCATCGAAAAACTAAACTGGTTTGTGTGGCAAAGATAACAAATGCTTACATAAACTTTGGATTTAGAAGCAATCAGGTCGATTTTTTAATGTTTTTAAACAAATCAGAGGCAAAAACGAAATCATTTAGTGCCTGATTTTCGGTATTGAATATTTCATCTTTTGTACCTTCCCATGCTTTAAACCCTTTACTTATAAAAAGTATTTTCTCTCCAATTTCCATTACAGAATTCATGTCGTGAGTATTAATAATTGTTGTCATATTAAACTCTTTCGTGATTTCCTGAATCAGGTTATCAATTACAATTGCCGTTACCGGATCAAGTCCTGAGTTTGGTTCATCGCAAAACAAATACTTTGGATTTAATGCTATTGCTCTTGCAATTGCTACACGTTTTTGCATTCCCCCGCTAATTTCGGCAGGATAAAGATGGTTTGCATTTTTAATATTCACCCTGTCAAGGCAAAATGCAACTCTGTTGTCTTTTTCTTTTTCCGACATTGTAGAAAACATATTAAGAGGAAATCGAACATTTTCTTCTACATTTAAAGAATCAAACAAAGCTCCACCCTGAAAAACCATTCCCATTTCCTTTCGGATTTCTTTTTTGTTTTTGCGATTTAAAGCAGTAAAATTTCGTTCGTTGTAATAAATTGCACCATTATCAACTTCATGCAAACCAATTATCGATTTTAATAGCACAGTTTTTCCCGATCCACTTTGTCCGATAATTAAATTGGTTTTACCCGATTCGAATGTAATAGAGATATCGTTTAAGACTTTTAAATCACCAAAAGATTTGTTTACGTTTTCCAGTCTAATCATTTCAAAAGAATTTGAGTAAGTATTACATTAGCCAGCAGAATTAATATACTGCTGTTTACAACAGCTTTGGTACTTGCTTTACCAACTTCTAAAGCACCACCTTTTACGTAATAACCATAGTAAGATGGAATGGCTGTAATAATAAACGCAAATACAACGGTTTTAACTAGCGAATATGTAATATAGTAAGGGATAAAACCAAATTGAGTTCCATAAATAAAGTCGCTTAAAGGTACAGTACTGGTTAGGTAACTTGCCAGCAATCCTCCTAAAACTCCTACAAAAACACTTAGTACATACAAGAATGGGTTGATGAATATTGCTGCAACAATTTTAGGAAGAATAAGGTGAGAAGCAGAATTAATTCCCATAATCTCCAGGGCATCAATTTGTTCAGTAACTCGCATTGACCCTATTTCCGAAGCGATGTTAGATCCTACTTTTCCTGCCAAAATCAATCCCACAATGGTCGATGAAAACTCAAGAATCATCGATTCCCGGGTGGTATATCCAACCAGGTATTCAGGCAAAAGCGGATTCATTAAATTATAGGCAGTTTGAAGCGCAATAACTGCTCCCATAAACAATGAGATGATTACAACAATACCAATTGAATTGATTCCCAGCTTATGAATTTCTTTTACAATTTGCGAGAAAAATAGTTTTCCTTTTTCTGGTTTCGATAGAACCAAAAGCAGGAATTTAGAGAATTTACCAACGTGTTCAAAAAGATTCATAACATATCTTGTTTACGATAAAAGTACAAATAATTTAATTATCCTGTCCGAAGTTCAATTCCCGATTAGTATTAACTTGAGTCTGATTAAAAATATTAGTTACAACAAGTCAGATTTGTTCAAGATTTTAGCATAAATTTCCCTTGAAATATCCTGATATTCCTTCGAAATCTTGAGAAAATTTCCACTCAAAATTAATTCAAATCTGTGACCATATTTTTAATTTAGCTCAGGGTATTACCAAAACTATTTTTGAATTGAGTTTAGATTTCTTTATTTTAGAACATCTAATTTTTATATGCATATTATTAAAAATCAATATGAATTCTAACAACTACTGCGTTATTATGGCAGGAGGAGTCGGTTCTCGATTCTGGCCATTAAGTAAAAATTTACGACCAAAGCAATTTCTTGACATACTGGGAACAGGTAAAACTTTAATTCGACATACCTTTGAAAGATTTGCTTCGCTTTGCCCGGTAGAAAACTTTTTTGTGGTTACCAATGCCATTTATAAAGATTTGGTATTGGAACAAATTCCTGAAATGAAAGAAAATCAGGTGTTATTAGAGCCTTTGCGAAGAAATACTGCACCTTGTATTGCATACGCCAACTATAAAATCTTAAAAAGAAATCCTAATGCTTCTGTTATTGTAACTCCTGCCGATCATTTAATTCTGAATGAGGTAAAGTTTTTGGAAGTGCTAAAAGAAGGGATTGATTTCGTAGAAAATGATAGCAAACTTTTAACTCTGGGAATGCAACCTACAAGACCTGAAACAGGTTATGGATACATTCAGGTAGGTAAAAAATCGGTAGAAAAATCTTCTGATATTTATCCTGTTAAAACATTTACAGAGAAACCACATTTAGATTTGGCTAAAATATTTTATGAATCGGGAGAGTTTTTCTGGAATTCCGGAATCTTTTTGTGGTCGTTAAAAGCAATTCAAGATTCATTTAATCAATTTTTACCAGATGTAAATGCTTTGTTTGATTCAATTATTGATGAAATTGATACTGAAAAAGAGCAAGCTGCGATAGATAAAATTTATCCTGAATGTCAAAATATTTCTATTGATTATGGAATTTTGGAGAAATCGGATAATGTATATGTCTACTGTACGGAGTTTGGTTGGTCTGACCTTGGAACATGGGGATCGATGTACGAACATTCTGAAAAAGATGATAATCAGAATGCAGTTCAGGGAGAAAATGTAATGTTGTACGAATCGAAAGATTGTTTGGTAAATGCTCCGAATGAAAAACTTGTGGTGGTGCAGGGTTTGAAAGACTACATTGTAGTTGATACAGACAAAACCTTGCTAATTTGTCGCAAACGAGATGAGCAGGAAATTCGAAAGTTTGTAAACGATGTGAAAATTACAAAAGGAGAAGAGTACATTTAATCGAACTTAGATTAATAATTTGAAAAAGAAAAAGGATCTCAAAATGAGATCCTTTTTTTATGGTTATTGAATACTAAATTCTAGTATTCCCAAAGATCGTGTTCATACTCGAAAATATCATTCTTAATTCTTTCAGCTTCAAGCATAGAGTTAATTCCAACCGTGTATTCACTAATACCTCTGTTGTTGTGAACATTGGAAATTTGAGTAATAAAGCTTGCGAATTTTCTCTTCATGAAAAGATCATCAAAAGAGTAGCGAGCAGCATCGTTAAAAGGATTAAAAACCTCATGTGTAGCTAGTAAAGGTCTCGCTTCAGGAAAGTAAATCCAAAATAATTTTTTCTTTTGAACACCGTCCATAGCTGTATCTCCATCTTTTACATACTCGCGAATTGGACAAAGCCCAATAATTCTAACTTGCATGGTAGATGTTTGCTTATCGAAAAACCATTGTTCCTTAACGATGTAACGTTTAACATCGTCGGTATGCATCTCACCAGGAATAATTTTTTGTTCCAATTCACCCGTTAACCTGTTGCGTTGCATAATTGTGTCATTCTGAGCACCAAACTTAACATGAATTTCATCCAATGTCATGGGTTCTTTAAATTCATCATCATTTATGCCGTAAGCCGTTAACCCTTCGTTTTCGATACCATACATCAGCAAATCGATCAAACTATAACGATCGTCCTGTGGAGTAGTTGGATAATACATCGGAAGGTTCATTTTCTCCCTTAAATCAACAATTCTCCAAACCAATTTAGACCACATTACATCCGATTCGCGAATGTTCGAGAATGGAATCGGCTTACGATTTTTAATGTGATTTTTGCTGTACACACTAGTCGGATTTGTTTGCGACATTACATTCGCAGAACAAAATAGTGCAAGACCAATTAATAGTAATAAGCTTTTTTTCATCGTATGTAAATTTTATTACTCTATTCTAAATACAATAGCAGGTAAATTTCTGGTTACACCATCGGGACCTACCGCTCTAATATCTTCTATATAAACTTTGTTATTTCTTCTTAATCCTTTTAACAAACTTATTTGTTCCGAGGTAAACATGTTAGATCTGGACGCTTCGTCAACTGTATAACCTTTTTGGATGGTTGATACCGTAAATCCAGTAATCTTAAATTCAAGATCGAAATCGAAATTATCCATTACTGCATCAACTCCGGTTTGAGCCAAAAGCAGATTTTTCTTGATTTTACCACCATTCTTATCTGCAATTTTAGCTACAGGGTCAGGAATAGGTTTCACACGAAAATCTACCGTTCGTAATGGTCTCCATTCGCCATCAAAATTTGCTTCTACGCTAACTTTGGCATCTCTAAAAGCAACTTTGGGCTGGGCTATGTAATTATTACCTCTTTGCAATAATTTTCCATTTGTCATTGTTGCTCTAATTCTATCTGATGTAAATCCAGGAGCAGAGATACTTACCGGATTTTCAACTCCAACGTAGAAAACATTCATTTTAGTAGGAGAAACTACAACATTTGGTTCTGCTACGATATATTCACTTTCAAACCTTCTTTCAACAGTTCCTCCTGATGGTGTTTTAAAGGTAAGTACACCTCCCCAAGTTTTTGTGCCTACTTCATTGGCTTTTGTTCTAAAAACTCCTCTTTTCTCATTGTTAAAGTTGCGATCATCTAGTTTACCAATTCCATCTATTATAATAGTTGGATTTTGAGTTGTATCTACTGCCGCTAGAAATATTTCTGCTTCGTATACATCTCCTTTTAAAACATAACTGGATTTCGCAATAACTTCAGCTTTTAAGTCATTAAACTTGAATGATTCAGCTTCTATTTGATTATAGAGATAATTCACAACATCCGATTCAGTATTTCGAATGTCGGCTTGAATTTTTGATAATAAGGTAATAGCTCCAATTAATGGAGTATTAGAAAATTGAATCGATTCCCAAGTATGATTCACATCGCCTTTTGTTTCCTTTTTAGGTTTATCAGTATTCAAATTTTTCTCGATGGCATGATATAATGAAGAAGATGTGTCAGAAACATGATTTAGCATCTTAGTTCTGTAATCTATAATAGCTTCTTTCAATATTGTGCCTTGCTTTCTAACAATCATTATTTCTGCTGGTACATCAAGATTATTTTTACTCTCAATGTTATTCATATCATAATCATCACCATCAGCCGCCTTAACAATTCGTTCTTTAAGATTCTTAATATGATCGTTTAACTTATTCGATTCCTCACGGATTATTTGAGCTTGATCATAAGCACCTTGTACCTTATTTCTATTGGCTTGTAAAGCCATATCAAAACCTTGATAAGTAGCATCTGTTTTTTCTTCGAAAGTCGATATAGTTTTAGATAAACCATTATCAATAATCGTGAAAGCATCCAGTACTTCGTCTGATACATTTATGGCCAACATTGCTGTCAGAAATAAATACATCATTCCAATCATCTTTTGCCGTGGCGTTTCTTTACAATTCGTTGCTCCCATTTCAGCTCAGCTTGATTGTTACTAGTTCTTTTTCGATTGATCCATTGCACTAAGCATGTTACCATAAATGGTATTTAGTGCAGATAGATTTTGATTCAATTGTTCAGTTTCTTTCTGATAAGTTTGAGCATTTTCAAGAGTTGCTGTAAGTGCCTGTAGAACCTTATCTAAATCCTGACGTACAGTTTTCGAATTTTCCATTTGCTCATTGCTTTGCTTCAATTGCAATTCGTAAATTGCATTCAGCGATGATAGATTTTTATTCATGCCCTCCATAGAGGTATTGAAGTTACTACTGTTTTCAGAAATCTTACCAAAATCATTTTGTAATGATTGATCGATTTTCTGATATGAATTCAATAGATTATTTCCTGACTCGTTCACCTTACTTGCAAATTCTTTTCCTGAATTTTCGATGTTTGAAGCAGCACCTTGATAGGAAGCACTTAATTGATCTGCCGATTCTGAAAGTTGCTGAGTAGTATCTGCATATTTACCTGAAAATTCACCAACCGATTCCGAAGCTTTTTGCATGGTTTGAATGTAACCATCAGTAGCTTTAGCTGCATCCGAAAGATTTGCCAAATTATCAGCTGCATTGGTTAGCTTAGCCAATCCAGTGCTTAGGTGTGACAATTTATCTGGTTCAACGCTTATTTTTTCAAGTAACTGTTGCAGTTGTTCTAATCCTTCAGCTTGAACTCCGCCTCCAGATACCATAGTTTCACGTGGTTCTAACCCAATTAATTCAGGATATACCAAACTCCAATCTGGTTGTTCATGTGGTGGTTCAAAAGCTGAAAAGAAAAAGATAATTGCTTCCACAGTCATACCAACTGTTAAAAGTTCACCAGCATATGGGTAATGTTGAATTTTAAAAAGGGCACCAATCAGTACAACGGAAGCTCCCCAGCCATACACGTAGCCCATAAATTTTTTCCATCTCGGAGATTGTACCAGTTCTGTAATATTCATGTCGGATTTATTGAAAAGGTCTTAAAATAAA
>JAOARS010000189.1 GCA_025210415.1 Marinifilum sp.
AGGATACTAAACATGTGCCCATTGTAAAGTATAGGTGTTTGCTGCTCGGAAGCAATTCCATCTTTTGGCTTGTACTTTTGCAGTGTTTCCACTGTATATTCATTTCCTGATTTTTTCACCTGAAGCAAGATACCTCCCGCTCCATATCCTGCCGTCATGTACACCTTTCCATTGCCAAATACAATTGGAGATGGTGCCACAACAGATGGAGCAAAATCTTTTGTCTTCCATAGAATCTTACCCAAATCATCTCCTTCTGCTGATACTCCAACAATTCCTCCAACGGCTGCATATACCCACATCTTTTTTCCATCCATGGTCATGGGCATAACGGAAGAGTGGGACATTTTCCATGCATCAGGATTTGGTGTTTC
The DNA here is from genome assembly GCA_025210415.1 of Marinifilum sp. Lineage (GTDB taxonomy): Bacteria > Bacteroidota > Bacteroidia > Bacteroidales > Marinifilaceae > Marinifilum. The sequence goes on from JAOARS010000189.1 coordinate 375, forward strand.
CCAAACAACCTTACCAGTAGAACAATCCACACCAATTAGCAAGGATGATCCACCAGGAGCAATAATGGCAATATTGTCTTCTATGATAGGACATTGACCTGTGTACCAGAAAGGAATTTCTGACATGTACTCTTTCACCAAATCAATTCCCCACAAGAAATCACCTGTATTTGGGTCGGTGCACATCACATGACAACGCGGTCCGATGGTGATCAAATATTTATCGTTGATTGCAGGCACAGTTCTGGAAATGCCATGATTACGCTTGATTCGAACACGATACCACCTGCGCCACAATTCTTCTCCTGTCTCAAGGGAGAAACACCTTAATGCATCCGCCTTTTTTACTTCATCGTAATCCAACACATACACCTTTCCATTGTAAACTACTGGTGCTGCATGGCCTTCGCCTAATTCCACCTGCCAGTCAATTTTAGGTCCGGCACTCCAGGAGTTGATTAGCTTTGTTTGATCTGTAGCAATATTATCTGATTTTGCGCCGCGAAATTGCACCCATTTGCCTTTTAGTTCGGTAGACAGTTCTTTAAAGAAATCAAATCCTTCACCTATCTTTACTTTTCCTCCACTCGACTCATTTTCCTTAGGGCGATTATCCATGCCAGGAATGCTTGCATGAATATCTTTAACAGGATTGTATAATAACCAGTAAACAAACAGTACTGTTGCAATTACAACAGCCAAGAGTATCAATCCTTTTTCGCTTCTTTTCGACAGCATATAACAATGTCTCAACAAGACACTGACAGATTCAGAGAATGCTGTCAGGTCTAATTTCCAATACTTTATTCTTTTGCAATACAGTAATCGTTTCAAAATGCTGAGTTACGATAGTAAACTGTACTTTTTCATTGACTTCCACCTTGAATTTTATTGTAATCTTAGCTTACTAAGAAGCTTTTCCCAATACAAAATTCAAGTGATATCATTTATTTTATAATAGTTCGTCAGTTTTAGTCATTGGTTTGATTTACAAGATGCTCAAAAAAAATAAGCTACAATAATAAATCTGACAGGTAAAAAACATTAACGAAATATTGATTTTAGAAGCAGTTTATATAGAATAAACCATTAAGGAACTTCCATGACGAATATATAGCTTCTTATTGTGAATTACCAAGTGAGCCCAATGCTGCTTCTCTCCCAATGGCACTCTAAAAGAGCTTACCTTATTAAATGAATCACTACTAACATCTACCAATGCTACTTCTCCGCTATCGCCGTAGCAATATAGCATACCATCAGCGTAAATCACGTTTCCACGACTTAGCATTTTAGATGAGTATAGTGTTTCTCCGGTTTTCCAATCCAAACAGAACCATTCTCTATTTGCATGCCCGGAGCCATAAATTTTTCCATCTAAAAGAACTACTCCTCCCATTTGGTTATCAAGCTTCTCATTTCTCCACAATTCTTTGACTTCAGAACCATCATCAGATAATTGTAACATTACACCGCCTTTGCCATATCCACTAAAGCAATATAACATGCCATCTTTGTATACAGGTGTGTTTGGGTGAATAGAATATTTGTTTGGATGATCGACACTCCAAAGCATTTTTCCATCTTTGGTATCGATTCCAACAATTGAGTTTTGGGTGTGTGTTACCAATAAGCTTCTATTTCTAAGTTTAATGATGGCCGGAGAACAATATGCTGATTTCTCGCCTTTTGCTGCCGATTTCCAAATCAATTTTCCTGTTTTTTTGTTTAAGGCAACTATGCTGGCCTGGCTACCACCAGGAGTACAAAATAGTTTTTCTTCGTCAACCACAAGATTTTCGGTAACCCCCCAACGAATATTGCTTCCTTCATATTCATCAAGAATGTTTTTCTTCCAGATGATTTTTCCATCATTGGCATTCATGGCAACTAACTCACCAAATCCGCTCATCAAATAAAGCATTCCATCGTTTATCATCGGAGTAGTTCTTACTCCATCATAAGAGTCCATCCATTCTTTTCCATAGATTTGTTTCCAAACTTGTTTTCCTGAATGATCAAAAGCGATAACAAATCCATTTTCACCTTCTGATCCTCCGGTATACACAAATTTTTCGGTTACCGCAGCAGAGGCATGACCATCGCCAAGTGCATCAAAATGCCATAGCAATTCGGGGCCTTCAGCTGGCCAGGATTTTAAGAGGTTAGAATCAGGATATTTACCATCTCTGTTTTCTCCACGCCACTGAGCGTTATTTTGAGCAAAACTTACTATACCGGAAAATACAATTACCAAGGATAAAAAAATACGTAGCATGCTTGAAACTTTTTATAATTAGTTAAAACTTTTATAAAGATAAGCGCAATGAGCTTTATTAAGGACAAATTCCTTACTTATACAATCAAATATGTTTTAGGTCTAAATAAAAATG
>JAOARS010000190.1 GCA_025210415.1 Marinifilum sp.
AAAATTAACGATAAGGAAAGGGAAGAAAAACTTAAAGAGGCAGAAGCTCAATCTGACAGAGCATTCTTTAGCCAGAACAATATGCTTGGAAATTCTGTTAACAGGAATCAAACTCAAGGGAATTGGTACTTCTACAATCCAACCAATATAGGTTTGGGAAAATCAGAATTTCAGCGCAAATGGGGAAGAAGAAAACTGGAAGACAACTGGAGACGAAAGAACAGATCAAATTATTCGCTGGATGACCTGGAGGTTGCTTTGGAACAGGAATCTGGTGATGGAATTAGTACTCAATCGAAAAAGAAAGATCCTAAAACCAAAGAATATTATTTGGTTGACTTACCTATGACAAAGGCAGCTATGGTAAAATCTGATGAAAGAATTATGAAAGGATTGTATCAGGCAGCACTTGTTTACGAAGAAAAACTGCAAAATGAAGAGAAAGCACTGGAAAGTTTGGAAACTTTGTTGGAAAGGTTTCCGGAAAACCCATATTTGCTTTCGGCTTACTACCATTGTTATGCAATAAATAAATCGCTAAACCGATATTCGAAATCGGATTTTTACAAGCAGAAGATTCTAACAGAGTTTAAAGGTAGCGAGTATGCAAAAGCGTTGAGCGATCCTAATTACCAGTCTAAGCTCGATGCAGAATACCAAAGAGCACATCAGCTTTATGCACAAGCTTATGAGGAATTTCAGAATTACTATTATTTTAAGGTTGTGAAGCTTTGTAATGAAGGTTTGCTGAGGTATCCGGAAAGCGATTTGCGCCCAAGATTTTTATTCCTGAGAGCATTGAGTGTTGGAAGAACACAAGATGTTAGTATTTTTAAACAATCGTTGCAACAAGTGCAGGAATCAAATCCTACCAAAGAAATATCGCAAACAGTAAAAGCAATTCTTGCAGGCTTAGATAAAGGTGCTACTCCGGTTATTTATACTGCAAAAGATATGGAAATTGCCCGTCAGAACAGATTGCTTCGCAATTGGAGGATTGAAGGCGACCAGGCAATGGTTGAGGTGAAAGACGATAAGAAGAAAGATGAAAAGCCAAAGAGTTTGTATCAATTTAAAGCCGATGATGAACACTATTTTGTGTTGATGTTTTCCAAACAAGATGGAGACCCGAACAGAACATTGTTTAATGTTTCAAGATACAATTCGGATGCATACAATAGCAGAACTTTTAAAGTAGATCGCTTATCGCTCGATAAAGAGCAAATTATGATTATGGTAAAAGGATTAAAAGACAAGCAAGATGCTTTGAATTATTTTAATGGAATTATTACCAATAATAAAGCTTTTAGTGGTTTAGAGGATGTTGATTACAGAAATTTCATCATTTCGAAAACAAATTTTACTCTGCTAAAACAAAGTAAAAATGTTGAGCAATATCTTGATTTTTATACAAAAAGCTATTTTAACGTTGAGCGAAAGGAAAAGCAATCAACAGTTAAAAAGCAAGGCAAATTGGTTGCGGTAAACAACAATTTAGATTCTACGGCGTTTGTATTTAATCAGTCAGACAATCACAAGTTTATTCTTTTGGTTCCGGCTCGTAAAGTAAATATCGGTAAGTTAAGAAATGATATTTACAATCATGATAAAGATTACAGTGTGTTAAAAGAGCAGTATGATGCCGATTTAAACATGATTGTGGTAAATAATATTGGTTCAAAAACCGATGCAATGAGCTACTTCAGAAAATTGGTTTCGAATGATGCCATATATGCTCAACTTGAGAATGTAGAATATCGTAATTTCGTGATTGGGGAAGATAATTTCAAGAAATTTTATGTTGAAAAAACCTTGTTTCCATACCTGGATTTCTTCAAAAAGAATTATTTGGATGCAAAAGACATTGCTCCGGTGAAGAAAGAGAAAGAGGCAATTCAGGATGGAATGTACAAGTACAACGAAAACTTGCCACACTTTTTTGCTTTGGTTTATGCTACCGAAAATGTAAACAAAAAGCAATTGCTTTCAGGAATTAAGAGATATAATACAGGGCCACTAAAAATTGAAGTGCGCAGTTTGGATGATAAGCGTGAGGTGCTTTTGGTAACAAACATGAGAAACAAAAAACAAGCAATGATGTACTTTCGTGCCATTGTTACCAATCGCGATTTGTTTGCACCTGTGGAAAAAGTGGGTTATCGCAATTTTGTGATTTCCGATGAGAACCTGAAAGTATTTATGAAAGATGGAGATCCTGTAAAGTATCTTCAATTCTTTAAAAAATACTATTTGAAATAGATTTTGGTAAGATTTAATTTGTTGTAAGTGTGAAAGATAATACGATACTTTGGGTTGATGATGAGATAGAATTGTTAAAACCTCATATTATATTTTTAGAAGAAAAAGGATACGAAGTTGTATCGTGTAACAATGCTTACGATGCTCTCGATTTGGTAAAATCATCGCATTTCGATTTGGTATTGCTTGATGAAAATATGCCGGGAATGAGTGGTTTGGAGGCATTAAGTGAAATTAAATCAGTTGACTCTGCTTTGCCAATTGTAATGATTACAAAAAGCGAAGAAGAAGACATTATGGATGAGGCAATTGGAAAGCAAATATCCGATTACCTGATTAAACCTGTAAATCCAAAGCAAATATTACTTACCCTTAAAAAACACATCGATAAAAAGCGTTTGGTTTCTGAAAAAACAACCATGGCCTATCAATCGAAATTTGGGCAAATGGGAATGGAAATTAACGATTGCCGCAGTTTTGATGACTGGATGAAAATGTATCGAAAGCTGGTGTTTTGGGAATTGGAATTATCGAATATAGAAGATTCCGGAATGGATGAAATCCTTAGAATGCAAAAGACTGAGGCCAATAACCTGTTCGCACGTTTCGTAAAGAAAAACTACTTTTCGTGGATGGATGCTGAGGAAGAAGATAAGCCGCTTCTTACGCCAAATGTATTTAAGGAAAAAGTTTATCCGTTGCTTGATAAAGGACAAAAGGTAGCTTTTATATTAATTGATAATTTGCGCTACGATCAGTGGCAAACTTTATATCCCGTAATTAGCGATTACTTTGTGGTAGAAGATGATTCTATGTATTTCTCTATACTGCCTACTGCAACTCAATATGCTCGTAATTCTATGTTTTCAGGTTTAACGCCATTGGAAATTAAAAAAAGGCATCCTCAGCATTGGATTGATGAAGATGAGGAAAGCAGTAAGAATTTACACGAAGAAGATTTTATAGGATTTCAGTTTAAACGCCATTATAAGGATTATACATATCATTACGAGAAAATTAATAACGAAAAAATGGGTGCAAAGGTATTGGATAACCTAAACTCCATTTTAAACTCTCAGTTGAGTGTTTTTGTGTACAATTTTGTAGACATGCTTTCACATGCCAGAACAGAAAGCGAAATGATTCGGGATTTGGCTACAGATGAGGCTGCATACAGATCGCTTACCTTGTCGTGGTTTGAGCATTCGATGTTACTGGAGCTAATTAAAAAACTGTCGGAACAAAATGTAAAGCTCGTAATTACTACCGATCATGGATCAATACGTGTTCAAAATCCTGTTAAAGTAATTGGCGACAGACAAACCAATACGAACCTGCGTTACAAGCAAGGAAAGAACCTGAATTATAAGTCGAAAGAGGTTTTTGAGGTTACAGATCCACGAAAAGCGAACCTGCCGCAGGTAAATGTAAGTTCTTCTTATATCTTTGCATTCGGAGAGGACTTTTTGGCATATCCGAACAACTTTAATTATTACAGCTCTTATTATCGAAATACATTCCAACACGGAGGAATTTCATTGGAAGAGATGATTGTTCCGCTGATTACTTTAAGTCCTAAGAAGAATTAAAATATAAGATTTAGCAGGAAATGACGGAATTAAAAATCAATTCGCTGGAAGATATCAACTCTGTTGCAGCTGAATTTATTAAGCTGGTAGGAGATAAAAGAATTTTTGCAATGCATGGAGCTATGGGTGTTGGTAAAACAACATTTGTGAAAGCCATTTGCGAAGAAATGGGAGTTCAGGATACCATTAACAGTCCAACATTTGCTATTGTAAATGAATATCGCACGGCAAAAGAAAATATCATTTACCATTTCGATTTTTATCGAATTGATGATGTTCAGGAAGCTTATGATTTTGGGTATGAGGATTATTTCTATAGTGATGCCATGTGTTTTATTGAGTGGCCTGAAAAAATTGATTCGATTCTACCAAATGATACTGTAGAAGTTCACTTCACAGAAGAGAAGGATGGAACTAGAAGTATTCGCATACATTAAGATATCATTTTCGATTCCATTTATCGAAGTTTGAAATTGATTATACTAAAGCATTATAATGGTTGTTTTTTAACGACCATTTTTTTTGTGCTTTTCGCAAAAAGTTGCGAACACCTCTGAAACAATTTGCGAACACTTCCGCAACTTTTTGCGGACACTACGTTTTTATAGCCGGAACAGTAGCATTTAATTTTGCATACAGTACGTCAGAATTGATTCGTACCGTGAAAGAGATTAAATTAAAATGTAATTGTTGTGGATATCATATCGGCTGAACTAAAAAAAGCCAAAATTTTCTTAAATTGTAAGGGCTTACTTAAAGTAAGTATTCTATTAAATTACAATATAGCATATGGGGCCGTTAAGTGAAGGATCAAAGAATTTTCCACTAGGACATGAATTTTATCAGCCTAAGGAAGAAATGTTGGAATTAGAACACCGACGCAAACAATTGGTTATTGGAATTCCTAAGGAGGAATACAGAGGTGAAAATCGTATTTGTCTTACTCCTCAGTCTGTGGAACTGTTAGTAAATAACGGACATGAGGTGGTTTTTGAACGTGGAGCTGGTTTGGCATCAAACTACACCGATAAAGAGTATAGTGAAAATGGTGCCCGTATTGTATTGGAAAAAAAAGAAGTATACCAGTGCGATACAATTATGCAAGTTTCGCCTTTTACGGGAGCCGAAATAGATATGCTTCGAGGAAATCAGATTTTATTTTCGGCACTTCAAATAAAAAGCCAGTGTGGCGAGAATGTTCGCAAACTGATGCAAAAGAAAGTTACTGCAATTGCATTGGAATTGGTTAAAGATCGGGATAACTTTTATCCGGTTGTACGATCGATGGCCGAAATAGCCGGAATTTCTTCTATAATGATTGCCGGAGAATACCTTAGCAAGGCGCATGGTGGTAAAGGTGTAATGCTAGGCGGAATTACAGGAATTACACCAACCGAGGTAATTATTTTAGGTGCCGGAACAGCTGCTGAGTATGCAACCAGAGCGGCTCTGGGACTTGGTGCCATGGTTAAGGTGTTTGATGATTCCATTTATCGTTTGCGCCGATTGGAAGATCATTTAGGGCATAGGGTGTTTACTTCAATTTTCCATCCCAATGTGCTTGAAAAAGCATTGGCTTCAGCTGATGTAGTGGTTGGTGCATTGAGGCACGGAAGAGAATATTCCGGATATATGGTGACTGAAGAAATGGTTGAAAAAATGAAGCCGGGCTCCATCATTATCGATTTAAGTATCGATCAGGGAGGATGTTTCGAAACTTCGATGCTGACCAACCATAAAGATCCGGTGTATAAAAAACATGGTGTATTGCATTATTGTGTACCTAATGTGCCATCGCATGTTTCGCGAACGGCATCTCTTGCACTAAGTAACATTTGTGCTCCGTTGTTGCTAAATATAGGGCAGAATGGCGGAGTTCATAAATTCATAAAAAATGATGTTGGCTTGCGTCATGGAGCCTATGTGTATCGTGGTATTCTTACCAATAGAAGGTTGGGAGATGCTTTTGGTATTTTGGCAAAAGATATTGATCTGTTGTTGGCTGCGATGTAGAATAAGTCGAATTCCATTGGGAAACTCAGTTCATCAATTGGTGTAAACCTCGAAAATGGCTGAAAGCAAGCAATTAATTGGCATTATTTTCTTCCTGCCACTGTTCTGAAAGAAATTTTGTGCCGTTATTTCCTTGCTGCCGCCGGCAGGAAGAAAATAACGCATGATTATTTTGCTCTCGCCGATGGCAGCAAGGAAATAACGATATGAAAGTTGCCATTTCCTATTGGATTCGGATAATTATTGAATCGAACTCATGCTGTTTAAATCGAAATCACATTCTGTTTTCGACGAAGTTTACAGCTTTCAAAACTTTCTCTACAGCCAGAGCAAAACCATCATGAATTACATTTTCAGTTACCTGATATTTGTCTTTTAGCTCATGGGGAGCATTATCAACAACGTAACTGTGATTTCCCCATTCTAAAAGATCAATGTCGTTGTAATCATTTCCTATTACAAAAGAATTGCTTGCACTTAATCCTAATTTGTTGCAAAGCCATTCGCAACCATGTCCCTTGGAAATGTGTAAAGGGAAAATTTCCATCCAAATCGATTCATGATCTAATGGAGAGGTAGCGCGTATGATTTTGATATCATCAAACTTTGTTTTGATTTCCTCGAACCAATCTACTTTGTTGGGAAGAATTGCCAGAATTTGGCAAGCATCTCGTTTGGTATCTTGAATGTTACCAACGGGTGTTGAAAATTGTTTGTAAAGGTTTAACCTTCTGTCGAAATCAGAATTTTTGTTGCCACTTTTGTAATACCAAAATTGATGATTGTTAGGGATTGGATCTAAAATCATGAAATCAATCTCATGATCGACAAGAATTTTCGAAAGTTCGAGAACCTCTTTGGCTTCAATTTGCTGAGAGTAAATTAACTCTTTGGTATCCCAATTCATAATGCCTGCTCCCGAAGAAAAAATCAGGTAATCAATAGGAAAATCATCAGGCAAAACTGCCATTGCAGAATACAAGGTTCGACCAGTAGCAATAACTCTTGTAATTTTAGCTTTTTTAAGCTGCACAAGACATTCATAATTCTTTTCACTAACCTCTCCCATAGATGGTAACAGGGTTCCATCTAAATCGGTAACTACAATTTTTATCTGATCTGCCATAAATTACTATTTTACCCAACAGCTAAAATTACATTTTTATAATGAAAAATTATGATAGAGTTGGGATAAATTAAATCCGAATTATCGCATTTGGTATTCTACATTAGAATGGCTCGATATTTACCTTCCCATTATAAATCACGAAGCCATTAGAATTTTGTAATAAAGAAGTTAAAAATAAGCCCTCACTTCCATACTTCCTACATGAATGGTTTTTCCACCTTCGCTTTGTCTTCCGTTGTATGTAATATTCATTTGAAACACTTTTGATAATTGTTGATTGTATCCCAGGTTCCAGGTTGAATTATTACCAGGAAGAAACCCTTCGAGCATTTCGTAAGCAATTGAGGTATTGGAATCTTCGTTGTAATCAAGATTCAGGAAGTTAAAGCTAGCTTGTAATTTTCCGGTTTTGTTTATGGCATACTGGCAATTGGCTCCAATATTATGAGTTGCAGATTCTTCGTTTGCCAATTCATTCTTTTTTTGCTGGTAAGTGTAGTTTAATCCGAATTGGAATACCAAACTGGCCTGAAACTTTAGCTGAAGTGCATTTTTAATTTCCTGTAATTGATAGTTTTGACTCAAGAAAACTTCATGATTCAGATTTTTTCTGATAAAATCGGTTCTATTCGAAAGCTGGCTTGATTTTCCAATGTTCCAATTGAATCGGAAACCATTTTGAATCAATTTTCTCCTCTCAAAACCTTGAGTAAGCAATTGTTTGTTTCTGCTGCTTAAATGAATAATATCCCAATTGATTTTTGATTTGGGTTTTCTGTACGATAAAGTGTTCTGAAAACTTGAGTTGATGGTAAGCAGGTTCTCATCCGAAGAGTTTGACTGAAAAGGATTGGCATATAAATTAAAACGATTACTCAAACTCTTTTTTGAAATTCGATAGGCAAATCGGTTACTAAATGGCGATACTAAAGAAGCAAATGCCGATTTTGATTTGATTCTGCGCAAGCGCAGGTTGAATATTTGCCTAAAATCGCTGGTGTAAACTTTGTTGTAATTGCTGGTGTTTGTAGCAATTCTAATGTAATTGGCTTCATCTTTAAAATTGGCTATTTCAAACTCGTTCAGCTCTTTAATATTGTTATTGTTGTAATCGGTCCATCGGTAAACTCCTTGCCCGTCATTTACCTCAACATACGAAAATTCCTTTTCGCTTTCCAATCCCGAACCTAACTCATAGTAGGTAGAAGTTTGCAGCAATCCTTTCTTAATTCTTGCCTGATGTTCCAGCTTACCAAGAAATGTATTTTCAGGCTCTTCATTTGTAACAGAGTTATCGCTAATTGATAATCGGCGGTAAATGCTTTCAACTTTTAGTTGATTGTTTCTGTTCTTTTTCAACCAGATTTTCCCACCAAAATCCTCCGATTCGCTTTCTGATTTTAAATCATTGTCAACAGGAAGAAAATCTTTTCGTTTGCGATAATAAGCTTGAAATAGATTTTTGGTAGAATCTTGATTTTCGATATAAAACTTGTAGGAGTAAAAAGAGAAGCTACTCGCCAAAAGAGTATTGTTTTCTAAGTTTTCAATTCGATTGTTCTCGTTTTCCGTTTCTACCCCAATTTTTGCAATTCCTGCTGAGTAAGTAGCATTTAATGTGTGTCGATAAAATTTACTTTCCAAATTCTTCTGATCGGTACTTAGCAAATTGCCGTTAAATTGTATAGAATATCTCTTTTTCTGATAATCCAAGTTTACATTCTGATTGATGCCTTTGTAATCAGACTCTCTTTTTAATATTGAAATGTGATGCGAGCTTGTTCCCCAATTTGCATTGCTGAATTGATTGACTAAAGAAATGTAACTTTCATTATTCTTATTTAAACTTTCAGAAATGTTCCAATCCCTGTTAAATTCTACCGACCTGTAATTTTCAATTTCCTCAAAATCTTTTTGGATAAAATGCATGTTTAGCTCAGTATTCAAAAACCTGGTGCTATCGGTAATTAATGTTTTTTTGCTTACCGATATATCAGTTGCAATGCCTTGATTATCTTCATCATTCAGCGATGAAAATGTATTTAAATCTTTATTGCTTAATGCGATTTCAATTCTGGAATTCAAGCTTTTTGCCAAATTGTAATCAGCTCCAACAGTAAGCATTTGTTGTTTTTGCGGTGTAACCAACTTTGATACCGGAGCAAAATCTCCCTGTGGTATGCCCTCAATAGGATCAATCCATTGGTAAACCCTGCCGTTAGCAACGCTGTTTACCTGAATGTAGTTTCCTCCATTGTTGCCAACAAATGAAAAATTAACCCTGTAAATGGCTTCTTCCGAATCTGTTGAATACTCGTACACATCATAACTTGTTTGATTTATGGTTCGGGAAACTTTGCGATACAAAACAAAATCATTCGAATACTCAACTTTTTCCTCGTTGGGAACAAGAGCTAAATCAAGATCATCTCCAATCTCACTCAACAGTTGTTTGTTCTCATTGCTAAGAGTTTGATCTAAAGGCTGATTTTTACTATCCTGTTCGTGATAAAAATTGAGCCAGATCTTCCCTTTTTTCGTATTGTATTGGTTGGCATTAAATATCAGGTAACGCGAATAGTTTTCTTCGGAATATTCAAACTCTACAACAATACGAGAATTTCGTGTAATTGGTTGTTGAGTGGTAAAACTTAGTTCAGCTGTATTGTAATTAATTACATAGTCGTAATTTTCTCCACGCAATAGTTTTTTACCATCTACAAAAACTTTTTCCGATCCGGCTAATACCACAATATAAGTTTCGTTATTTACTCCGGTAAGCCTGTAGGGGCCTTGAATTCCTTCTGCTCCCTGAATTTCCATTCTCCTGAATTTTCCTTTGGCAATGGATGTACTTATGGTTGATTTTAACTCATTACCATTTTTCTTTTTGCTGATAAGACCAGAAAATTTTCCACCCTGAACCTTTTTAAAAAAGCGCATAAAATTGCCTGTTGGCGATTCAATTTCATAATCGCCAAGCGTAAGTTCTTTCGTATCATCAAAAAGTTTAATGTAAATTCTGTCAAAATCCTGAATAGACTGTGTGTTGCCATCGGGTTGAATTGGAATGTTATTATCCGAAATGGCTGCCAATATATTAACATCATCACTAAGTTTGCCTGATAGCTGAAGATTTAGGTTGGAATTTGTAACAACATCCTGGTTGCTTCCATAAGAAATGCCTCTAGAGTAATTGCCCTGTTTCTGTAACTGACTGCTTGTAAATATTCCTCTGCTGTTGGCTTGATAAAATGACTTGTTACCTCTTGGGCGAGCATCGTCGATCAAATTAATATCAGATATATCTCGTGTGTAAATCGGCTTGCCGATACTGTAGTCGTAAATTCGATATTTTATAAATATCGAATCGCTAAGTTCTTTAAGTTTTGGATTTGCAATCAATACTCCTTTCCCGGAGTTTATTTTATACCAACTCTTATTGATTTCCCGATGCTTATGGAAAAGTTTTACAGTAGATGGCAATATCAATAATGAATCGAGCTGAACGGTATCCCGATTAATTAAAATTCGCTTTGTCCTTAAATTGTTTTGTGTAAGCCCAATTTCGTGAACAGCACAAATAAGAACCAATATGAAGAGAATTCGAAGTTTCAATAGAAAATACTGCTTTTATTAACCTTGCCTTAAGCGAACCATAGATTCACTTCATTAATAACGAAATCTGATCTTTAAAATTATTAGTTTTGCAGAGAATAAAGATAGCGAAGCTGTTCCGTTAAATATTAATTTTTTTCAAATATGGTTCTTTTTTACAACCTGTCAATTCGAATGTATGTGCTTTTAGTTAGAATTGCTGCTTTTTTTAACCCAAAAGCCAAGCAATGGGTTGTAGGCAGAAAAAATTTATTCGCTAAGCTCGAAAAAGCTGTTCAGGATGCAAACAATATTGTTTGGTTTCATTCAGCATCATTGGGAGAATTCGAACAGGGAAGGCCTGTAATTGAAAGTTTTAAGCAGAAATATCCTGACGGTAAAATTTTGTTGACTTTCTTTTCACCATCAGGTTACGAAGTTCGAAAGAATTACGAAGGAGCGGATTTTATTTTTTATTTGCCGCCTGATTTTGCAATTAATGCAAAGCGATTTTTGGATATTGTGAATCCTAAAATGGCATTTTTTATTAAATATGAATTTTGGCATCACTATTTAAAAGAGCTGAAGAAAAGAAATGTTCCAACATATATTTTCTCTACGATTTTTAGGCCAGATCAGTTGTTCTTTAAAGGATATGGAAGTTTTCACAGAAGAATGCTAACAGCTTTTACCCATTTATTTGTACAAAATCAGGAATCGGTTGATCTGTTAAACGGAATTGGATTTTCGAACGTGACGCTTACGGGCGATACCCGATTTGATCGTGTTTATGCTATTGCAACAGGTTCTAAAACGCTTCCAAAAGTTGAAGGTTTTGCGCAAGGAAGAGAGGTTTTAATAGCTGGTAGTACCTGGCCAAAAGATGAGGACAATATCATCAGGTATTTAAATGAAACTAAAAATTCTTACAAGTATATTATTGCAGCGCATGAAGTGGATGAAGATCACATCAACAACATCACTTCGAAAATTCAAAAATCATGGGTGCGCTATACAAATGCTACAAAACAAGAAATAGATGTTGCAGAGGTATTGGTGATTGATTGTATTGGTGTATTGTCTTCCCTGTACAGGTACGGAACCGTTTCTTATATTGGTGGTGGTTTTGGACGAGGCATTCACAATACTTTAGAAGCAGCTACCTTTGGTTTACCTGTGATTTTTGGTCCCAATTATCACAAATTTCAAGAGGCAAAAGATCTTATTGAGATTGGAGCTTCAAAATCTTATGAAAACTATTCTGAATTAAAAAATCTTTTAGATTTTTTCTACACAAATGCGGATAAAAGAAATGCCGCCGGACAAAAATCAAAAGCTTACGTTGATAAAATGCGAGGAGCTTGCGACAAAATTTTATCAGAAATAAAAATCTGATTTTATCATTTTTCTGAACATCTAGTAATTACTGGAACTTCCACGTTATTGCCTTTAAAATTTTATGGGGAGCTAAAAAATAGTGACGAATGAATTTGTTTAATTCGATAAGTTTTCTTATCTGTATTTGAATAAAAATTTTCCTTTTGGAAAACTTTTTGATTTTTTCAAAAAATTATCTATCAGTAAATAAGTAAATTAACAGTTTTTTGTGGATAACTTTTTATTAAAAATAGATTTCATTGTTGTGCAATATGAGTGCTTTGTGTAAATTGCATACCACAAAATACAGCCAGAAGAACCTGGTTATTTTACTGATAAAAAAGAATATAAATTCACAATACAAACCACTTTTTTAAGAACCTGAATGAAAGTTAAGGAGAAGAACAAACAAGCAGAAGAAATGAAAGAGACTTTCAAGCCTGAAGAAGCCTTTCAAGCGTCATTTAAATATTTTAATGGAGATGAACTGGCAGCACGTGTTTGGTTGAACAAATACGCATTGAAAGATTCGTTTGGAAATATTTATGAAAAGACTCCGGATGACATGCATCATAGAATTGCAAGTGAAATTGCAAGAATCGAAAAGCGTTATCCTAATCCTCTGAGTGAGGAAGAAATTTTCGCAGTGCTTAAAGATTTTAAATATATCGTTCCACAGGGAAGTCCTATGTCAGGAATTGGTAACAAGTTCCAAATTGCATCTTTGTCCAACTGTTTCGTAATAGGCAACGATGGTGATTCAGATTCTTACGGAGGAATCATGAAAATAGATCAGGAGCAGGTGCAATTGATGAAACGCAGAGGTGGAGTTGGACACGATTTGTCGCATATTCGTCCTAAAGGTTCTCCTGTTAAGAATTCAGCTTTAACTTCAACCGGGGTGGTTCCATTCATGGAGCGTTACTCAAACTCTACCCGAGAGGTGGCACAAGATGGCCGTCGCGGAGCATTAATGTTGAGTGTATCCGTAAAGCATCCTGATTCGGAAGAATTTATTGATGCAAAAATGGAGCAGGGAAAAGTAACCGGAGCAAATGTTTCTGTTAAAATTCACGATGAATTTATGCAGGCAGTTGTAGATGGTAAGCCTTACACTCAGCAATATCCTATTAACTCAGCTAACCCAACGTATCAGAAAGATATTGATGCAGGTAAACTCTGGAATAAGATTGTTCACAATGCATGGAAATCTGCTGAACCGGGAATTCTTTTCTGGGATACAATTGAAAGAGAATCGGTACCTGATTGTTATGCCGATTTAGGATACAGAACCGTTTCAACTAACCCATGTGGTGAAATTCCATTGTGCCCTTACGATAGCTGTCGCTTATTAGCCATAAACCTATACAGCTATGTTGAAAATCCTTTTACAAAAGAGGCGAAGTTTGATTTCGATTTGTTCAAAAAACATGTAGCTCTTGCTCAAAGAATCATGGATGATATCATCGATTTGGAATTGGAAAAAATTGATGCAATTATTGAGAAGATTGACTCTGATCCTGAAGGTGGCGAAATTAAAAGAGTAGAACGAGATCTTTGGAAAAATATTAAAACCAAGGCGAACGAAGGTAGAAGAACTGGTGTTGGTATTACCGCAGAAGGTGATATGATTGCTGCACTTGGTATGCGTTACGGTAGCGATGAAGCCATTGATTTCTCAGTAGAAGTTCACAAAACAATTGCTGTTGAAGCATATCGTTCATCGGTATATTTGGCAAAAGATCGTGGTGCTTTTGATATTTTCGATATTAAAAGAGAAAGCAAAAATCCTTTTATCATGCGTTTAAAAGATGCTGATAAGAGCCTTTACGAAGACATGCAAAAATATGGTCGTAGAAACATTGCTTGTTTGACCATTGCACCAACAGGAACAACCAGTTTGATGACTCAAACAACATCGGGTATTGAGCCTGTATTTCTTCCTGTTTACAAGAGACGTCGTAAGGTAAATCCAAACGATAAAGATGTGCGAGTTGACTTTGTTGATGAGGTTGGTGATAGCTGGGAAGAATTTGTGGTGTTCCATCATAAGTTTGTTACCTGGATGGAAGCTAATGGCATAAATGCAGCTCAACATTTTACCGATGAAGAGGTAGAAGAACTGGTGAAGAAATCGCCTTACTACAAAGCAACTTCGAACGATGTTGACTGGTTGCAAAAAGTACGTATGCAAGGTAGTGTGCAAAAATGGGTTGATCACTCAATTAGTGTAACTGTGAATCTTCCTGCTGATGTGCCGGAATCATTGGTTGGTGAATTGTATATTGAAGCTTGGAAGAGCGGATGTAAAGGTTGTACCGTTTACCGTGATGGATCTCGTTCCGGAGTACTGATCTCTAATGACAAGAAAGAAGAAGAGGTTATAGGTATGCCGGAAAAACGCCCTGCTGAATTGGAGGCAGAAGTTGTTCGTTTCCAGAATAACAAAGAAAAATGGATTGCTTTTATCGGTTTATATAAAGGACAGCCATACGAAATTTTTACTGGTATTGCTGATGATGACGAAGGTATTTTATTGCCAAAATCTGTTAACAAAGGTGTTATTGTTAAGCGAAAAGATGAAGATGGTAATGCTCGCTATGACTTCCAGTTCTGTAACAAACGTGGATTTAAAACTACTTTTGAAGGATTATCATACAAGTTCGATAAAGAATTCTGGAACTATGCCAAATTAATATCCGGAGTATTGCGTCATGGTATGCCTATCGAACAGGTTGTGAATTTGGTTGCTGGCCTTCAGTTGGATAGCGAAAATATTAATACATGGAAAAATGGTGTTGAACGAGCTTTGAAAAAATATATTCCTGATGGTACCAAAGCAAAAGGCATGAAATGTACCGATTGTGGTTCTGATCATATCATCTACCAGGAAGGATGTTTGATTTGCCAATCTTGTGGTACTTCAAAATGTGGATAACCTATCTATAATAACAACCACTTTTAAATTGAGGAGTCTGATGCAGGCTCCTTTTTTTATTGGTGTATTTTCAAAATGCAAATCCTATGTTGTAGATTATAATTAAAAAAGCTTTACAGCAGTTGTTTCGTAAGTAAAAAGCTTTACTTTTGTTTCAATCAGTTCA
This sequence comes from Marinifilum sp., assembly GCA_025210415.1. Lineage (GTDB taxonomy): Bacteria > Bacteroidota > Bacteroidia > Bacteroidales > Marinifilaceae > Marinifilum. Next base: position 15,069 of record JAOARS010000190.1, read on the forward strand.
AATTTCAGTTTTAAAACTTATAAATATAAAGTTGAGTAGTACCCAACAAAGATGAGTTTAAAAAATTGTCAGAAGACTGTTTAAAGTTTATTTCTGTTGTTAGGGCTTTTCTTCGGAGAGCCCTTTTTTACTTTGTATGTAAAAAAAATCATATTCGATTCGTAATTCTTTTGTCTTATCATAAAAAATTCTAACTTTGATATAAGACTATCAACTTGTATAAAAAAATAGAGAATTTACTTATGGATATATCTCCAGAATACAATTGGGAAGGTAAAGTATTACTCGTTGCCGAAGATGAAGATTTCAATTATATTTTTTTGGAAGAAATACTGATTGATACTAATGCTAAAATAATTCGTGCCAAAGATGGAGAAGAAGCCATTAGAATTTTTGAGGCAAATCCCGAAATTGATTTAATTCTTATGGATATGCAAATGCCAATAATGAATGGCTACGATGCAACACGAAATATCAAAAAATTGAATCATCAAGTTCCTATAATTGCACAAACAGCTTATCATTATGGCGAAGCATACGAAGAGGTAATGGCAGCCGGATGTGATGATTTTGTTACAAAACCTATTGATATTAAAGGCTTAAAGGATGCAATTGCTCGCTTTATTTAATTCTATCATTTTTAATTTATCGCATTAAATTTCTTTTGCCATTTTCTTATCTTTGCTGCCAAATTAACGGATAATTAAAATGAGCGAAAAGAAAGTCAGAGTTCGATTTGCACCAAGTCCGACCGGACCGTTGCATATGGGTGGTGTAAGAACAGCCTTATTTAACTATTTATTTGCTAGAAAGCACAATGGTGAATTTTTGTTGCGTATCGAGGATACCGATCAAACAAGATATGTACCCGGTGCCGAAGATTATATTGTTGAAGCACTAAAATGGTGTGGAATTACAATTGATGAAGGAGCTACTGTAGGTGGTGATTTTGGCCCTTACCGTCAGTCGGAACGCAAGCCAATGTATCGTGAATATGCCGATCAATTGATTGCTTCGGGCGATGCCTATTATGCGTTCGATACTCCTGAAGAGTTAGATGCTATCCGTAAAAAGTGTGAAGAAGAGAAGAAAACTTTTATCTACAATCACGAAACTCGTGATAATTTGAATAACTCATTGGCATTGCCGGAAGAACAGGTTCAAAGAAAAATTGACGCTGGTGAAGCATACGTAGTTCGTTTTAAAATGCCAGTGGGCGAAGAACTACACATGGATGATGAGATTCGTGGACATGTGGTTTTCAACACATCCACTTTGGATGATAAAGTTTTGTTCAAATCGGATGGAATGCCAACTTACCACTTGGCAAATGTGGTTGATGACTATTTGATGAAGATTTCGCACGTAATTCGTGGTGAAGAATGGTTACCATCAATGCCTTTGCACGTATTGCTTTACAGACAGCTTGGATGGGCTGCTGATATGCCTAAATTTGCTCACTTGCCGTTAATTTTAAAGCCAGTTGGTAAAGGAAAATTAAGCAAACGCGATGGCGATAAGCTGGGATTCCCTGTTTTCCCATTGTTATGGACCGACCCTAAGAGTAATGATATCTCTTCAGGATACCGTGAAGATGGATATTTTCCTGAAGCTTTCGTAAACATGTTGGCTTTCTTGGGTTGGAATCCAGGAACTGAGCAGGAAATTTTCTCGATGGAAGAACTTTCTCAGGCATTCTCATTGGATCGTGTAAATAAATCAGGTGCGAAGTTCGATCCTGAAAAAACAAAATGGTACAATCGCCAATATCTGGTAAACAAATCAGATGAGGAAATTGGTGCCTTATTTACCGAAGAGGTGTTAAAAGCAAAAGAGATTGAAGCTGATCAAGCCGTTGTGAACCGTGTATGCGGAATGGTGAAGGATCGTGTAGATTTTATTGCAGAACTTTGGGATCAGGTAAACTTCTTTTTCGAAGCTCCAAAAGAGTACGATGCCAAAACTGTGAAAAAAGGATGGAAAGCTGATACTCCTGAATTAATGTGCGAATTGATAGGGATTTTGGAAGGCATTGAAGATTTCTCATCTGCAAATTCAGAAGAAATTGTAAAAGAGTGGATCACCTCAAAAGAAATTGGCTTTGGTAAGGTGATGAATCCATTCCGTTTGGCTATGGTTGGAGCAGGTAAAGGGCCTCACATGTTCGATATTATCGAGATTCTTGGAAAAGAAGAAACCCTTGCTCGTTTGAAGTTTGCAATGGAGAATATTAAGAAATAATTGAAATATTAATTCCAAATATGAACCACTTTCAGTTTTGGAAGTGGTTTTTTGTTGTTTCTTTTTTTGAGAATCTCACTCAAAGTGAAATTCTCAGTTGATAGTTATATCATTTTGAAAATGAATTGAGCTATATTAATTATTTGGTATAATGTTGATGTAATAATGGTTGAGCCTTTCGAGTGATACCAAATGTAATATTAAATGAGTTATTTTGGAAAATAGTATGCCGATGTAGAAAATGTTAGGCAGTGCGAGTTTGCGAAGCAGTGGCTCATATATTTTCATAATCGGTATAAAACGAAGATAAGGCTCATTTCATTATGCAATCGGAATTATTAATTGATTAATTTTTGCAGTTCATAAAACCTCTCTTTCAGAGCTTGCTCCGAGAAATCCCTAAAACAAAATTCTGCCTAAGGAATACGAACTATATCAGGTGACTACAGAAAAGAGATTGCAGAATAAATCAAAACAAAAAGGCTATATGAATCAGGATGTAAATGAAGCAAATTCTTTGGAAAGTCATCTTCATTCAATCTTTTTTTCAGAATTTTTAAAGTAAATCTTAAACAAATCTGAATTTCTGTATCGTATATTTTTAATCGAATTCAGCTTACTACTTAATTTTGCTTGGTTTGAGAGGTGAATATGATTTTACCTTCAAATGGCATAAGGCAAAAGCAAAAACTTGTACTTAAAGTTTTAACAGATAATTAACAGGCAAGTTTATGCTTAAATTATAACTTGTAAATATATTGAATGTTAGATGTGTTATTAATGCTAACACCGTCCAATAAATGTTACTTAAATAATAGAAGGTTTGTATATCAGCATTACCATAATTGACAGACAAATTTACGTGTGATATAACAGAAACATCCGGTTAATTTTTATTACTGAATAAATAATCACTTGCTGCCAGCTCCTTTTAATTTTATTGGATGGATTGTTTTAATTCAACTAATTCTATGATTTACAATGAAATAATAGATTAGTATAACAATAAAATTATAATAAAATGACAAACATATTTGTAATTTTTCTGACAATATTTTTTTCACTTGCTTGTCAAAGTAAAATAGCAGACCAAAGTTCATCTCAAATTTTTAAAAATAAGAGCGTAAGCATACCAAATGATGAAAATAGCATACAAATTCTGCAGAAAGAAATACTAGAAATCTATGATGATTTGCTAAAAAGTACGGTGAGAGTAAAAGTTGGACGATCTGCAGCGAGTGCTGTTTTAGTTTCGGCAGATGGTTATATACTAACAGCTGCTCATGTAATGGATGCTGTTGGAGGTGTAGAAGCTAAAGTGAAATTACACGATGGATCTGTTTATACAGCTATTTGCTTGGGTAAGGATGATAAAAAAGATTATGGCTTAATGAAAATTAATCCAACAAAAAAATTGGAGTATTCTAAAATGGGAATTGCTTCAGAGCTTGTAAAAGATGAAGCTTGTATCATGTTTGGACATCCTGCATCTTATGAAGAAGATCGACCGGCAATTGCCCGGATCGGATTTTATAAAGGAATTAATAATAATGATTACTTAAAGACATCATGTATCATGATGCCAGGAGATTCCGGAGGGCCATTGTTTAATTTAAAAGGAGAGGTTGTTGGTGTTTGTAGTTACATTTACAGGGGATTAGAGGAGAATTATTACCCTTCGGTAGATAATGTTAGAAAGAATTGGAAAAGATTACTTAATGGTGAAACAATTAATGTGGAAAACCATAGTTTTGGTCGTGATTTAAATCAAGCTAAAGAGGAAGAAAAAGTATTTGTATTAAAAGAAGGAAAGAAAAAAATTGCTGAGGTATTTTCTGAAAATAATGACCTGTATACAAAAGCTGTTGTTCATATTGAAAGCAAAATTGATGAGGAGAATAATAATACTACACAAGGTACAATTATTGATCCTAAAGGATATATCGTAGCCAAATCATCAGAGGTTGGAGATGCTGGCGTACTTTGTACTATGTATGACAGTACTCGATTAAATGCTGAAATCATTGGCCGAGATAAGCCCAACGATATCGTAGTTTTGAAAATTAATACATCCGAAAGGTTGCACCCAGTGAATTTAAAACGTAGTAGTGCAGGTAAGGCAGGACAATTATTGGGGACTGTTTCGTTTGTAAATGAAAATGTATTGACTGGAATATTGGGACTGGAATCGCGAAAGATAATAACCAGAAGTATTGGTTTTTTGGGAATTGAGTTTGATTCGCAAGTTAATGCTGGTATTGGAAGAGTAATAGATGATGGAGCAGCCGAAAAAGCAGGTTTACAGGCTGGTGATAGAATAGTGGAATTCAACAATACTCCTGTATTTGGCAGGAGAGACTTATTGAGAGCGCTTTCTAAAACAACTCCAAATCAGGAGGTTAGTGTTACTTTCATAAGAAATGAGAACGAAAAGGAAGTTAATGTTGTATTGGGAAAAAGGGAACCTAATTGGCACAGAAGATATCATCCGGCAGATTATGTGCGAACAAACAAAATAACAGATGGATTCCCAATGGCATTTACACATGACATGCCTTTACAAGTCAATCAAACTGGTACGCCCGTTTATAATTTACAAGGAGAAATAGTGGGAATAAATATTGCACGTAAAAATAGAACCAGCTCGCTGGCCATTCCTATTAAGCAAGTAGAAAATATTGTGAATTCAATAGTTGAAAAAGAAGATTAAATTATACTAAAAAAAGCAGTTCAAAACGAACTGCTTTTCTAATTATTATTGAGAACTGTAATTACAATTTCTTTTTTACTTCTGTTTCCTCAAATGCCTCAACCATATCGCCAACTTTGATATCGTTGTACTTTTCGATATTCAAACCACACTCGTACCCTTTCACAACTTCTTTCGCATCATCCTTAAATCGTTTCAGCGAACCAAGTTCACCAGTGTAGATTACAATACCATCGCGAATTAAGCGGATTTGAGAACTACGCTTGATTTTACCTTCACGAACAATACATCCGGCAATTGTACCAACTTTAGAAATTTTGAATGTTTCAAGAACCTCAACAGTAGCCACAATCTCTTCCTTAATCTCAGGAGAAAGCATACCTTCCATTGCCGATTTCAACTCTTCAATTGCATCGTAGATAATTGAGTACAGACGAATATCGATTTCTTCTTTCTCTGCCAATTTACGTGCACCTACCGATGGACGTACCTGGAAACCTACAATAATTGCGTTAGATGCAGTTGCAAGCATCACATCCGATTCTGAAATCTGACCTACTGCCTTGTGAATCACATTTACCTGAATTTCTTCAGTAGATAGCTTGATCAATGAATCAGAAAGTGCTTCGATAGATCCATCCACATCACCTTTTACAATCACATTCAATTCCTGGAAGTTTCCGATTGCAATACGACGGCCAATCTCGTCAAGAGTAATGTGTTTCTGAGTACGAAGCCCCTGCTCACGCTGTAACTGCTCACGCTTGTTGGCAATGTTACGAGCCTCTCTTTCACTCTCCATAACATTGAAGTTATCACCTGCTTGTGGTGCACCATTCAAACCAAGAATCAATGCTGGTTCCGATGGGCCAACTGCGTCAATTTTGTTACCACGCTCGTTAAACATAGCTTTCACGTGGCCTGTGTAACTACCCGCTAGCAATACATCACCTACTTTTAAAGTACCTGCTTGTACCAATAAAGTAGTAACGTAACCACGACCTTTGTCAAGAGATGATTCGATTACCGAACCAACTGCACGTTTATTTGGATTTGCTTTTGCTTCCAATAATTCAGCTTCAAGCAATACTTTTTCCAATAAATCTTCGATGTTGATACCATTTTTAGCTGAAATTTCCTGGCACTGGTACTTACCACCCCAGTCTTCAACCAGGTAGTTCATGTTGGCCAATTCACCTTTGATTCTTTCAGGATCTGCACCGTCTTTATCAATTTTGTTAATTGCAAATACAATTGGTACACCTGCTGCACTAGCGTGGTTAATTGCCTCAATTGTCTGTGGCATCACGTTATCATCGGCAGCTACAATAATAATAGCAATATCGGTTACCTGGGCACCACGAGCACGCATCGCCGTAAAGGCTTCGTGCCCCGGAGTATCAAGGAAAGTAATCTTTCTTCCATCTTCCAAAGCTACATTATATGCACCAATGTGCTGAGTAATACCTCCGGCCTCGCCGGCAATTACGTTCGCATGGCGAATGTAGTCCAAAAGAGAAGTTTTACCGTGGTCAACATGACCCATTACCGTTACAATAGGCGGGCGTTCAACCAAATCTTCCTCTTTGTCTTCTTCTTCTTCAATAGATTCCTGAAGTTCAACACTTACAAATTCAGCTTTGTAATTGAACTCTTCAGCAACAATAGCAATGGTTTCAGCATCCAAACGCTGGTTGATCGATACGAACAATCCAAGCCCCATACAGGTTGCAATAATGTTGGTTACCGGAACCTCCATCATGGTTGCCAATTCGTTTACAGTAACGAATTCGGTCAACTTCAATACATTTTTTTCAGCTGCTTGTTGTTCAGCAAGCTCCTGCTGTTTTGCACTTGCAATTTCACGTTTTTCACGACGGTGTTTCGCACCTTTCGATTTTCCACCTTTCGATGTTAATCTTGCAAGAGTATCTTTAATTTGCTTTTGTACATCTTCTTCGCTAACCTCTTTCTTAACTGCTTTTTTCTTTTTCAGTTTCTTGAATTTGTTAGCCTGGCCACCTTGAGGTTTTCCTTGCTGGCCGCCTTGTTGTCTTCCTTGCTGACCACCTTGTTGTCTGCCTTGCTGCCCGCCTTGTTGATTTCCAACATTAACTTTTTCGCTATCCTTTTTAATTCTTTTGCGTTTCTTACGTTGTTGGTTACCTTGCTTGTCCTTGTTTGAGCTAGGTTTCTTTTCAACAGGCAATTCAATTTTACCGACAACGGTAGGACCAGAAAGTTTTTGAGTAGAAGATTTAAAAATCTCTTCTTTTTCAGCTGGTTTTTCCTGAGCCTGTGGCTCACGAGTTTGTTCTTTAATTACTTGTTTTTTCTGAGGAGCAGACTTTTGTTTTTCTCTTCTCTCCACTTCCTTCTCCGCTTTTGTCTTTTTAGCAGGTCTTGTTTTCTGATTCAAAGAATCTAAATCAATTTTCCCTACCACTTTAAGCTCTTCCTTATTGTCATGCTTTTCGGTCTGAGCCTGATCCTCTTTTTTAGGGCTTTTCATTTTAACAGTTTGATCATCCTTTGCAGGCTTAGCCGGCTCTGATGGTTTTTCAGTAACTTCTTTTTTAACGGGTTGAGGTTTTTCCTCTACCTTAGGAGTTTCTGCCGCTGCAGGTTTCTCTTCAGGTTTCGAAGGAACTTCAGCTTTTGCTTTTTCTGGCTTTTCTTGTTTTGCTTTAGGCTTTAATGCGTCTAAATCAATTTTCCCAACAACTTTAACAGGATTTTTTGCCGGAGCTTCTTCTTCAGTTTTTTCAACAGTTTCTTCCTTGGCACCTTTTTCTGATCCCGGATCAATAGAAACGGTTTCTTTCTTTTCTCTGGTACTTTTTAAATTTACTTTCTCCGATTCTTTCTTAAGATTTAAATCAGAGCTATATTCTTTGGCTAGAATATCGTAGGCATCTTCCGAAACTTTAGTATTAGGATTAGAATCAATCTCAATACCTTTTTTATTCAGAAAATCGACAATAGTAGATATCCCAACATTGAATTCTCTTGCTAGTTTACTAAGTCTTTTATTTTTATTGACTTTTGCCATATTTTGAAGTTAACTGTTAAAATGTGCCGTTTTCAATAATTTGTGAGGAATCCATCCTTAAAAATCTGACTATTCAAATTCGGACTTAAAAATATCTAAAATTTCGTTAATAGTCTCTATTTCAAGGTCAGTTCTTTTTTCTAGTTCTTCAGCTGATAGTTCCAATACACTTCTTGCAGTATCACAACCAATTTTCTTTAACTCATCGATAACCCAAGCTTCGATTTCGTCAGTAAATTCTGAAAGATTCACATCTTCCTCAGCCTCTTCTTCAGTTTTCTCACGATATACATCAATTTCGTATCCGGTTAACTGGCTTGCCAATTTAATATTTAAACCACCTTTACCAATTGCCAACGATACTTCTTCCGGATTAAGATAAACATCTGCACGTCCGCTCTCTTCATTAATTTGGATAGAAGAGATTTTAGCAGGGTTAAGAGCTCTTGTGATATACAATTGTTTGTTGGCAGTAAAATTGATTACATCAATATTTTCATTTCTCAATTCGCGAACAATACCATGAATTCTCGAACCTTTCATACCAACACATGCTCCAACCGGATCAATTCTTTCGTCATACGATTCAACAGCAACCTTAGCTCTTTCACCAGGTATGCGAACAATTTTCTTGATCGTAATTAATCCATCAAAAATTTCCGGAACTTCAAGTTCAAATAATCTTTCCAAGAATACAGGAGAAGTTCTCGAAATAATAATTAAAGGACTGTTGTTTTTCACTTCTACGCGAATTACAACAGCTCTTATTGACTCTCCCTTACGGAAATAGTCAGAAGGAATTTGTTCTGTTTTCGGAAGAATCAATTCATTTCCTTCATCATCCAAAATCAAAATTTCCTTTTTCCAGATTTGGTAAACTTCACCAGTTACGATTTCGCCAATTCTGTCTTTGTAATTGTTAAAAATATTATCTTTTTCTAATTCCAAAATTCTGGCAGAAAGATTCTGACGCAATGTCAATATTGAGCGTCGGCCAAAATCAAGGAATTTTACTTCGTCGGTTACTTCTTCGCCAAGTTCATAATCTTCATCAATCTTCTTAGCTTCCGAAAGAGAAATCTGAAGATTTGAATCTTCTACTTCTCCATCCGCAACAACTTCACGGTTTCTCCAGATTTCAAGGTCACCTTTGTCTGGATTGATAATAATATCGAAATTTTCATCAGTACCATAGTTCTTTAAAAGAAGATTTCTAAATACATCTTCCAAAACACTCATCATGGTAGCACGATCGATGTTTTTCAATTCTTTAAATTCTGAAAAAGTCTCAATAAGATTCATGTTATTCAGCTGTTTACTTGTTAAAAAGTAATGATATCTTTTGTTGATTTAATTTGATCGAAAGCAAAATTGTAGGTATTTACAACAACTTGTTTTTTCTTTTTACCTTCCACTTTTACTTTCTCTTCAACTTCAATTTCTATTTCGTTTTCACCTATAGTGATCAATTTTCCTTTGTGTTTTACACCTTCGGTGGTAAGTACTTCAACATCTTTACCAATGTTTTTGTGATATTGTTGAATTACTTGAAAGGGCTGACCGATTCCTGCAGAAGCTACCTGAAGTTCAAAATCTTCAACATCGCGGTCAAAGTTCTTTTCGATTGCACGACTTAACTCAATACAGGTGCTAATTGGAACACCTTCCATACTGTCAATCATTACCGAAATTGCATTACTTGCAGAAACATTAACCTCAACTACAAACAGATTTGTATCGGCAATTTCTTTTTCAACAATTTCAAGTACAATTTTTTTATCAATCATATATCGGTTAATGTCAATAAAATAGGGGACTTCCTGTCCCCTAAAGTACACGTTATTCTTACTTTTCGATGCAAAATTAGAGATAAATGTTTTAAAAAACAAATGACATTCCTCTAAATTATTGTATTCTAACTGCTAAAGAATATTTTTTTAATATTTAATCAATGAAATTTCAAAAAAGCAGAAGCAAAATCATAGATAATAAACAGTCCGTTAAATAATTATGCGAATCAAGAGTTAAAAGTACTTAAAGTTTAAAGTGCCTTAAGTTAAAATTGAGAGTTTTTAAAGCAAATCTTAAATAAATCTGATGTTCTGTGATAGATATTTTTAATCGAAATCAGGTTATTTAAGGCGCAGATGATCATGATGATTTGGAAACAGAAAGCTTTCAGCGGCTTTGAATGCATTCAACAAACTCAATCATAACAAATCATATAAAATCTTAAAAATCAGCGTCAATTTATTCTCTGTTTCAAGCCTTGATTCGCATTAATTATCAACTTGTATGGTTGATTGGGTTTGCATTTTAGAAATATTGGTTTAGATTGAAATTTTGAGGAATAGGCTTTTATAGTGGGTTTTTATACATTTGTTTACAATCAATACACATCTGCTTATGTCAGAACAACATACTCCTAAGAAAAAAATCGTAAACGACCCGGTTCATGGTTTTATACACATTCCTTCAGGAATATCGCATGAATTGGTAGAGCATCATTATTTTCAGCGATTAAGACGAATTAAACAATTGGGTTTGACTTACCTGGTTTTTCCGGGAGCTTTTCACAACCGTTTTCAACATGCTTTGGGAGCTACTCATTTAATGGGAATGGCTATTGAAGTGTTAAGATCGAAAGGAAATGAAATAACGGAAAAAGAATCGGAAGCTGTGCATGCTGCCATATTGCTTCACGATATAGGTCATGGTCCGTTTTCTCACGCTTTAGAGTATAGCATTGTTAATGGGATAACACATGAAAAACTTTCGGAGCTGTTTATGAATCGTTTAAATAAACAGTTCGAAGGAGAGTTGGATACAGCCATTAAAATATTTAAGAATGAATATCCCAAAAGGTTCCTGAATCAGTTGGTTTCAAGTCAGCTTGATATGGATAGACTTGATTATTTGAAAAGAGATAGTTTTTTTTCGGGAGTTACGGAAGGAGTAGTAGGATCGGCCAGAATTATTAAAATGTTAGATGTGCGGAATGATAATTTGGTTGTTGAAGAGAAAGGAATTTATTCTATTGAAAAGTTTCTTATTGCCCGTAGGCTGATGTATTGGCAAGTTTATTTGCACAAAACGGTAATTGCTGCTGAAGAAATGCTGGTGTACATTTTAAAACGTGCAAAATATCTGGCCGAGAAGGGTGAAGAATTATTTGCAACACCAGCACTGCATTACTACTTGTATAACAAAATAGGAATTGCTGATTTTGAAAGTGAAAGAGCTCTTTTAAACGGAAAAAGTGCTTTGGATGTTTTTGCTGAACTTGACGATGATGACATTATGGTATCTATTAAAGTATGGTCGAATCATTCTGATCGGATATTGTCCTACTTGTGCAAATGCATTCGGGATCGCCAGTTGTTTAAAATAGAAATACAAAAAACTCCATTCAATCAAGAATACATTCATAAGGTAAGAGCAGGGATTAAAAAATATTTTGGTTGTTCGGATCATGCATTAGATTTTATTGTGATTAATGGAATGATTAGTAACAATGCATATACTTCTGAAGACCATATCAATATTTTGCACAAAGATGGTTCAGTGTGCGACATTGCCGAAGCTTCAGACATGATGAATATTGATGTACTATCGAAAACTGTTAAAAAATTCTACTTGTGTTACCCAAAGATTAAGTAAAGAGTTGAAAGTACTTAAAGTTTAAAGTGACTAAAGTTGAAAAAGGGATTAACCGATAATGTCTAATGCGAATCAAGAGTTGAATTTTTTTGCCTGAAAGGCAAATGTGTAAAAGCACAGAACAAAGTCCTGTGTATGTTGACACAAATGAAACCAAGAACTGTAAGTCCGCCACATATTCAACAGAATTAATTTCCATCCGGTTTCAAATACAATTCTTTTAATTAGAACAATTTTCATTTCCTGATTTATTACATATCGGACTTACAGAATTTAAGATTAAATATGACACTTTAACCCTTGATTCGCATTGATAGTTAAAAACGATTACCGAAGTATTGCTGATTAAAGATCTCAACCTTTGATCGGCATTGTACCAGGATTCCGGAAAGCTTAAGAGATTGAATAAGATTTTGTGATGTTTAATTTGAGTTGAGTTAAGTTTCAGATTATCAGTTGTAAGGATTTTAAAAATGTTCTATGAAAAGCAAAAAAATTTCATGTGCATTAAATAATTGTTAGATTTGCAGAAATTTTTTTTGTATTAATCAGGTATATTGGACGATGTGCGCCTAATAAAAATGAGTTTGGAAACAACGAAACAAACTTAT
>JAOARS010000191.1 GCA_025210415.1 Marinifilum sp.
GTATTCGGTAATCTACGGTAAGGCATTAATTCAATTGGTTTAAGCAATAATATATGGTATGCGACATGCGAATATACAAAAAATATGAATGAAGAAAAGCCATTCGTAAAATCAACAGATAATTTTTTATTGATAATTCAGCATTCAAACTAATTTAGAAACAAATTAAATAATATTGAAAAGCCTTACGATTTCTAATGTTTCATAAGATATCACATTATTGTGACATAATGTGATAAGGTGTTTGTTAATTTAAATTGTAGATAAATGATAATAATAAAATATATTTGCTAAAATTTATTTTAGGCTTTGCAAATATTTTTATGTGCAAAGTATATTAACCTGATTTCGATTAAAAATATCTATCACAGAAAATCAGATTTATTTAAAGTTAAAGATTGGATGAAGATGATTTTTTCAAAGAATTTGTCTGCTTTTGGCATAAATTTCCTCAAATCCCCTCGAAATATCCTGATATTCCTTCGAAAATTTGAGAAAATTTCTACTCAAAATCAGTGCAAACTGTGACAATATTTTTAATCGAACTCAGGTTTATAGGTATAAAAAAGGGAAATTGGATGAACTCCGATTTCCCTTTTGTTTTACTTTATCCTTTTTACTTGATACTTCCCTAGAATTAGCACCCTCATAATGATTATTAAGAATTCTCATTTTCGGGATGAATTCCCCTAGCAGGGAAAGATCATTAAAGAAGGCTTAATCCTAGTTTTCAAATAAAAGAATCATAGTTTTTATTTTTATTACGGCAATAACTCCTTATGCAATGTCACTTCAAATTCCTTTACATGATGTGGATTTCCATCATTAAAGAATTCTACAATATAAGGCTTGTTACAATGAGCATCAAAGGTTACCTGATCGTACCATTTCTCTATAAAAGTGATTCTATTGGGCTCATCGATACATTGATTTAATTCATAACGAATACATCCCCCCTCTTGCAAAGTGATTGGAATTAACGCGTGTAAGTTTTGAATCAACTGTTCAACTTCACCTTCTTTGGCTATAAATTTGGCAATACACACCAATTGTGTTTCGTTTTTTCTGATTTCCATTTGTGTATAATTTAGTATAGGTATATTTTCGACCAAACTTAAGGAATTTAGCGGAAAGGATAAGCTATTTTAGTTTGTAATTGTGTGAATTTGTAAATGTAAATACTGTAGAGTTAATTGGGTTTTCCAAAATAGTTTTGAGTGTTGCAGTTTAAAGATTAGTAGCCTGAGTTCTTAATATGCGAATCCCGATAACAATCGCATAAGCGGTAACCAGAGCGTAGCTTTTGGGTGCTCTCACTTTTATAAAACACTGGTAAGTCGATTTAAAGCATCATCATAAAGTGATCAATGAATATTGATCTGGAGAGTGAGGGTACCAATTGTGTAACTAACCACTTATGTTGAATGATCCATTTTGGAAAATAGTATACCGATGTAGAAAATATTAGGCAGTACGAGCTTGCGAAGCAATGGCTTATATATTTTCACAATCGGTATTAGTTCTTTAATACAACTGAGAGCATCACTTAGAGTGATCCCCTCAGAATTCCAACTGGTTAACACTTTCGAAACTTAACCACCATAGAAATCTGCGTCTAAAATACTTTCAGAAAAAATGCCGTTCCAACGAATCGGAACGGCATTATATATTGATCTAATTTGATATCGTTTAGAAAATTCCAGGGATACCTGGTAGCTGTCCTACCAATGCAAGTGATATCACACATACAATAAACATAGCACCAGGAATAACCAATTTCTCTTTCCAACTCAGTTCAGCAGCACGATCACTATCGCCAATCAATCCCATATTGTCAAGCAACATGGTGAAAGCCCATCCGAAAACAGGATTAACAAAAGCACATGCAAAAATACAAGTTCCTGCACTTAAAGAATCTTTATGCTTGCGAACCATTTGCATACCAGCCTCAAGCAATGGCAAGAATACACCAACGATTAGAGCTACACGCAATACAGGTTCCCACATGGCTAAATCCATAGGATATCCAAATACCGATGCCAATACACAAAGCAATGCAGTTAAAACAGCTCCACCGGGAATAGGGCGTTTGGCAATTGCAGCAGGAATCATATATGTTCCCCATGATGATGCAATGTTACCACCTCCCAAAGCTGTACCAATCATCTGGCGAACAGATGCTACAGTCATTGTATCATCAACGTCCATCAATACATTTTTCGCTTTTTTAGGGTAATTCAATTCCTGAAATACACGGTGGCCTAAATAATCGGGCGACCACATTGCAACTGCTAAAATTGCAAAAGGAATAACAGCAATAAAGTGTCCAACATTTGGTAAACCCAGTTGCCATCCTGTATCTTCACCCCACCACCACATTGGGTTCATATGAGGTAAACCAGGTTTAGTCGTAAATACAAACTCAGCTCCCATTGCAAAGGCAACAACACCAGCAATAGCCGAACACAAAGGAATAGCCAACCAACGTTTGTTGATTTTTGCCAAATATGCATAAATTAAGATGGTGATTCCAATTACTGCAAAGGAAACATATCCGATATCGCCAGAAGAAGCCCAAGCTTCCAACTTAGAGATCTGACTTAATAAACCAACTGCCCCTAAATAGATCAAGAGTCCGCCACGAACTCCAACTCCTGTAAGTTTCATTAATTTAGAACCACCTTTTGTAATACTTAAAGCAAGGCCAAATACACCAATTAAAATACCCAATGCAAGCGGGTGACCACCAGCAGCGGCAATAATAGGAATCAGCGGAATCATAGGGCCATGTGTTCCGGCAAGATTGGCATTAGGGTTAAGAATTGCCGAAAACAGAAGTACAAAAATACCTCCGGCAATTAGCAATTCGTAACGAACATTCTCAGCAACAAATTCCGGAGCCAATCCAAATTGAGTTGCAAATACAGCAACCATAGCGGTTACCATTACCACTTTACCAATGGTAGCAGCAAGCGCAGGCACCCAATCCTCAAGCTCGATGTTAAAATCTCTGAATGGCAAGTGAATACGCCATCTGCGAAATTTCATAATTTCGAGTTCGTGCTCAAGATACGCTTCCCTGCTCTCGAACTCATGCGCCTTTTTACGCTGTTGTTTGTAAGAGTTTTGATTCTCTTTTTTCATTTATTATAGATTTAGTGAGTTTTACATACCCCTATTCAGCTACCTACGCGTTTTCAGGGGTTAATGCCAAAATTAAACTAAAGGCTGAACCTTAAAAATTGGCATACAAAAATCGCCGTAAAAATAAAAAAAAAGAGATGTTAAGCAAACGGCCTTAAACCACACGATCACAACTCATAACAAGAAATAAAAGAAAAGCATGTAAACAAGAAATCAAGTTTATTTTTAAGATTAATAGATTTTAATAAGAACATATAGATATCTTGATTTCGCGATAAGTATTTGTTTTAGTAATGAAAATTGGATTGATTCTTTCGAATGATTACAAAAACATTTCACATTTATTCAGAAGATTCAGCAAATACAAGCTTATTTTGTTTACTGACTTTTATTTTCAATACAATTGGAATATTTACTAAAGCAAATTGCAATTGATAGAATTTAGAGAGAGACTAAATTAGTTAGAAATACTTCAAAAGGTTAGCTGCACAAAATTAAAAATTCAAAGTATATATGAAGTATATATAAAAAAGAATAATTTATCTTTGTTTAATTGACTCAAAATTTAATTTTAATACATGGAAGAATTCCCAATCGAGAAAGAAGATTTAGGTAACGAAATCATAACTAAACCATATGATCCAAGTGATATAAGAATAGATCATCAAAATGTTAACTTGGGATTTCTTTTGGAGAAGTTAGAATATGATGAAATTGATTTAATGCCTGACTTTCAAAGAGAAGGTAATCTGTGGGAAGAAATACAGCAAAGTCAGCTAATAGAATCAATCTTATTAGGTTTACCACTGCCTTCATTTTACTTTAGTGTTAATCCTATTGATGGAAGATGGCAAGTTGTTGATGGTTTACAAAGGCTTTCTACGTTTAAAAAGTTTTGGATTGATAAAACACTAAAATTAAAAGGATTAGAATTTCTAGATCAATACAATGATTCCGATTTCCACTCTCTTTCGAGAATGGAATTAAGAAAAATAAGTGGTTTTAAAGTCAATCTTTATGTAATAGAAAAAGAGACACCACAAGAAGCAAAATTTCTCATATTCAAAAGAGTTAATACTGGAGGATTAGTTTTAACACCTCAAGAAATGAGACATGCATTAAATCAAGGAAAACCAGCTAAATTCATTAAGAAATTATCCAAACTTGAAGCATTTAAAAAAGCAACTGATTATAGAATCCCTAGTAAACGACAAGAAGACAGAGACTTTGTTAATAGATTTATAGCATTTTACCTATTAGGTTATGAAGAAAATTATAAAGGTGAATTAGATGCTTTTTTGAATGAAGGAATGTCAAAAATTAAATCACTAGATGAAATAGAACTAACACAACTTGAAAATGCATTTAAATCTTCAATGAAATATTGTTATAAAATCTTTAACAATGATGCATTCAGAAAAAGATATAGCTATAATGATAATAGAAAACCTATATCAAAGGCTATTTATGACACCGTAAGTGTAAACATTGCAAAATTAAGCCAACAAGAAAAAGAGCTATTATTATTCAACAAGAATGAATTTAGAACATCTTTTATTAATCTTTTAAATGAGGATTCTAACTTTCATAGAGCTGTTACAAGTGGTACAGGCCAAAAAACAAATGTTCAAATAAGATTCACTAAGATTAAAGAATTAATTGATAATCTCATAAAATCATGATAAAAGAGATTCAACTATCAAATTTTAAAACTCACAAAGACACCACTGTTAAAATGTCAAATCTAAACATTCTTGCAGGAATGAATGGATATGGCAAATCATCATTAATTCAATCTTTACTTTTATTAAGGCAATCAAATTCAAAAGGGTTATTGCCCAGAGGTCTTGATTTAAATGGAGATTTATGTTCTATTGGATTGGTGCGTGATTGTTTGTCATTCGATGCCGAATCGGAAGAAATATCAATTGTAGTTACAGAAAAAGATTTGATGAAAAATTATCGTTTTCTTGCAGAATTAAATGACTTATCAGATACATTCATCAAATCTAAACACTACAATCCTTCTGAAGAAGATGAATATGATGATGACAATATTGAATCTATTCTATTCAACGAAAACTTCCAATACATAAGTGCTTTTAGAAATGGACCTACAGATAATTACCCTAAAGATACTTCTACTGTTGAAATTCAAAATCAAATATCAAGAATAGAAGGCAGATGTGAGTTAGTAGCACATTATCTGGATTATTTTAGAAACAATGAAGTTATTCAAGAAATACTATATAAAGATAGCACCGATAACCAACTCTTGAAACAAGTTGAGTTATGGATGCACGAAATTAGCCCAAATATTAAACTGCACATTAAGTCAGAAGAATCTTCATTCAAACTAAACTACAGTTATTCTGAAACAAGCGGTTATAAAACTCAAGAATTTAAATCCACAAATATTGGATTTGGAATATCCTATGCATTGCCTATAGTCGTATCTATTCTAAAGGCATGCTCTATCAATAAAATTCAAAATAATAAATCAGATTCTAAGAAAAAACTAATCATTATAGAAAATCCCGAAGCACACATTCACCCAAGTGGACAAGCTAAACTGGTTGAACTCATTTGCAAAGCTGCCAAATTAGGAATTCAATTTATAATTGAAACACAAAGTGACCATGTCATCAATGGATTGCTTGTTGCAATTAAAAAAGAAACCATAACAGAAAATGAATGTTCTTTATACTTTTTTGATCGGGAAAAAGGATCACATGCAATAAAAGCTCATCAACTTGAAGTCACCAATACAGGACGAATTAAAAAAGCACCTAAAGGTTTCTTTGATCAATTTGATAAGGATATGCAAACTTTAATGGGATTTTAATTGTGGAAGTAGAGATTTTTTTGCTTCTGAAAGAATCTGTTCCTCAGAATCAATGGATGAATAATAATGAAGAGCTTGCTCTTGATTTCAATCAAGTACAAATCTACATCAAAGAGTTTATTCAATTTATTACATCGTCTGAAATTGAAAATTATCAAGGATTCTATGACTCTAGTAACATTAAAAATTTCATAGAAAACCTGGAGTATTTTAAGGATAAATATCCAAATCCTATCCATAGAACCATTCAAATTAATTTAAGTAAAGAAGCATGGATAAATTGGAGAGATAGCAAAATTCAATCAGTTGATAAAAATTACACTATTTTCAATCAAGAAATTAAAGATCATACTTTTTGTGAAATTGCAGAAAGAAAAACAGCAAGTGAAGATCACAATTATGCTCTAATAAATCATTCTGCATATAATCTTGCAAGCCCAATTTCAGTTACCATCAATGAACATGATAAAGTTGAAGTAGAATCCTTATCAACAGTTGAAGAAATATTTAATTGGTTTACGCAAAACAGAATTCCAAAACGAAATTTCCATATAAATCCTAAGCATGGAGAAAATAGACAAGATGAAAGGTTAATTCATAACGAATTAATTAGTCCTTTAATGTGTTCTGCTCAAGAAGCAAAAATTTTACTTCAAACAGCAATTGGAAATAACCGTAATGAATTATTCAACTTTGACAAAGAAAGAAATCATTTTATTGTCTTCAAATATGAAGGAAATACTCCAGAAAACCTGTATCATGGATACCATGTCCCAACAAATTCTAATGAAGTTCCTGATTGGATAAAAAACAAACTCTTATAATAATCAATAAATCGTTAGATTTTAGACACAAAGTTTATTTAGAAACCTCTTATAATCAACGGTTTGACAATGCATCAACGTAAATCGCAACACATTTATTTTTAGATTGTTACAAAAACTTAGCGAACTATTGAACAATCTCGCCCCACCAAAACAAATCCAGTGGGACAATTTATTGTAAGCACCTTCTATTTATTCAGTCATTCCTGCCCAGCCTTTATAAACAAACCTTTTCCTAAGAAGTGTTCGCAATGCATCCCCCTAAGTGTTGACTTCATCTACCGCGCGGTAGTGACAGCTTCTACCGTCGGTAGATGATTACACTACCGCTCGGTATAAGGTTCATCTACCGACGGTAGATGAGATATATTCCCTAGCTAAATGATATTGCATCAGCTTGGAACAGCTCATCAGATTCAGTAAAGAATATGGCGTAAATACTTAATCTACCTCAAGAATATGACTGAAGTTGTAGCTTGTAGCCTTTTTTAAATATGTGCCTTTGCTTGTATATTGCGATGCAATTATCAATTGGTAAGTACCTGAAGCAAGATCGTGAGGAACAACAAACTTGATACAACTAAATGTGTTTTGCATTATTGCAGAATCAGGAATTGAAATTTTTTCTTTTGTGTCACAATTTACCAACTTGATACCAACTTCTTTCTGATCTCCTGCAATTTTCACTCGAAATCCTGAAATATCAACTCCTCCACCTGGGGTTAAACACTTGTTTACTTGCTTTGTTACTAAATCAGTAACTGTGTTAATCGTTATGGAAGAATTGGCTTTGCCCAAAACCTTTACTTTGCAATTGTTCAAAGTTCCTTTCATCTCCTTTGTTGGAGAAAACTTAACAGATAAATTGTGCTTTTCGTTGTCCCATTTTGCAGCATCGCCACTAAAAACTCCATTGGTATTTAATTGGAAGTGCCCCAAGCCAAAGTTTACCGAAGCTCCATTCATTAATTGTTCTATGGCCATATGCTTCATTAATTCAAAAGAAGCTTTTATTGTAGTTGCATTCAACTCTGTTCCTCGCGAAACAACCAATTGCACCAAGTCATCAACATTAATTGATTTTGTTCTAAGTACACGCCCTATCTTCTCTCCTTTCTTTTTACCTAATGTCCAATCGTGCAATTCAATGTTAACCGATTTTTTAGTTTCTTTTTCCATTAAAATCTTTTTGTTTGTTTAAACTGTGTTTATAGCTGATTGTACTTATTAACCTTCTGTGTTTGCTTTAAATCTGCAAGTATGCATTAGAATTTCGTAATGAGAGTTGAAAATACAATTATTAAATTAATAGTTCGTTAGTTTTTAGATTATTGGTCATTAGTTTGATTTACAAAACACTCAAAAAACAATTTATTACGAAATTATACCTCAAAAATACAAGTCACTGACAGTTTAAGTATTGATTTAAAAACTCCATTTGGGGGTGATCTTTTTGTTCTGATCATCCCACTTTGAATGGAAATATCAGGGGGGCACTGCCTTTGTGTTAGGGATAGGAACGAAAAGCCCGGAGCGTAGTGAGGACTTGTAGTGTATAGCCCGACCCGTAGGGAAACACCCAAACTTTTTATTTTGTTGGGATAAATTAAGAAGTTTAAATGTGATTGTCCTGACTCCTTTTGTTTTAATAAAGACGCAACCTTTTTACATTCCTTACGTCTACGGTTTGTAAATCAATTATCAACAATAGATTGTTAAATTTGAGATTACATTAACTAACTCGTTAATAAATACACCATCGAAAATTATATTTATAGAAATACGATTATGAAACTAAAAAACATTTATTTACTGCTAATTGCATTTTTATTGGCATCCTGTACTCAAGATGATGAGCCTGTATCAAGCATACAATTCAATTTGATTTATGAAGTAGAAAACGACCGCGTTTTACTTGATGCCAGTCTTTCTACTTCCGAAGATAGCGATAAGTTGAATTACACATGGGAAAGTGAGGATGATCGCATTTTTATTCACAATAAAAATAATGCAAAAGCACATTTTATTTTGCCTGATTCAGACACAAAAAATACACTTACCATTCAGCTTGGCATTAACGATGGATATACACAGGAAAAGTTAGATCAACAAATAGATTTACCTGCATTTAACGACCATTTGAAAGAATGGGGATTGGGCAAAATTGCAAAAAACCGAAAAAGTAATAATGTTGATTACGATTGGTATATCGATCAGAAAAATACCGGGATACATAGCGCAAATAATTGTGGCCCTTCGTGTGTAACTATGGTTTTGAAATGGCTAAATCAAAACTTCGACAAATCAGTAGAATATGCCCGCTCTCAATATGAACCAAACGGAGGTTGGTGGTATACAAACCATATTACAAGCTACCTGTTGGATAACAATGCTAATAATAGAATTATTCCGCTTAATACGGCCGATGATTTAAAGCAGGAACTAAACGACGGTAATGTTGCAATTGTTTGTTTAGATATGCATTTGATTCAAAATGAAAAAGATGCTGGACACAGAGTTGATAAATTCTACAGCACATCACCCAATTGGGGACATTTTCTTGTAGTTAAAGGTTTCAGAGATGTTGATGATGAATGCTATTTTGAGGTATATGATCCTAATAGTTGGGGCAATATGTATTCCGATAATTCATTAAAAGGAATGAATCGCTATTATCGTGCCGATGATATTCTTAAATCGACCAATACATGGTGGAGTTATGCTATTATTGTAAGTAAAACAGCCAGAAAAGCAAAACAAGGTATCGATCCAAATGCCATTGAACATGCTTGGGGTAGATAACTCATCGCCTCGTTTTATACCAATTGTATAATGAAATGAGTCTTATCTTTGTTTCACTCGAAAAGCTCAACCATTATTACATCGGCATGATACCAAATAATCAATATGGTTTACTTCATTTTCAAAATGGTATTTAAATGTTAAAATAAGGCTATTTAATTTCAAAACAACCGATATTCATAGGGTTTTATGAGTATCGGTTGTTTTATTTTAACTCCCCACAAGTAGGTTTGTTACAAAACAAAATAAAGCGAGTTTCTATGTTATACCGATTGTGAAAATATATGAGTCGCTGCTTCGCAAACTCTCACTGCCTAACATTTTTTACATCGGCATCATACTATTTTTTAAAATGGCTCATTCTATGTTCGGTTTTGGTATTATATAGCAGGCTTATAGGTGACACTCTTCTTACATTGAAAACTTATTAATTCATAATTATTTTCTTTTTTATTTGTTTAGTTCAAAAAAAAATCCAAATCTTTGTCACCGATAACGAATAAGATATCCCATAAAGGGATTTAAAAGGGAATCATGTGTAAATCATGAGCTGACGCGCAACTGTGATTCCGAACTAAAGTTTGTAAGACAAATGCCACTGACAGTTAACTTCCTGTTGGGAAGGCCTTACAAACCGGATAGCCAGGAGACCTGTCTTATTCAAGTAAAGATTGAAGCTTTCGCGAACCAAAGCAATAAATCAGGTTTTTCCGTTTTAAGGCAACACTTCTGTTGCTCAACAATTTACCTGTTTATTTTCTGTTTGCAAGCTTTCAATTGTAACAATTAATGTTTTATGCCATGCAAACAACAATCAACTCTCCTCGCGTAATGGAGTTTCAGTACCATATTAACTGGTACAAATTAATTTCTTGTACCATTGCTTCTGTTCACAATTATTATAAAAATATTGATGTTGATTCCTGACTAGCCCTCACGATCAATATTGATAAAGTACGGCTTCCCTATTTGGTTCACGTAATTCCTATTGTGACTTGATGGAGTTTTTTTCTTTATGCATCATATCGGTAAGCATCAATCACAATTACAGATCCATTATTTATAAGACTTATCACGGGAAGCCGTACTTATACCAAGTATAAATCAGAGAACTTTTAGTTTGCAATACTCCTAATGTTTTTCTGCTTTTATATCGACATTTTAATTTAACATTTCGCTGTTTCGCAAATATTTCACAGCGAAATTTAAATGGTATTAAACTTTTTAACCTTAAAAAAAACGATGAATTTCTTTGAACTATTTACCAAGGCTGGCACAGCATCAACCATTATTATAATCTGTTTAGTAGCAGTATTAGGTATTCTTTTTGGTAAAATAAAATTCTTAAAAATTAAGCTTGGAATTGCAGGGATTCTCTTTTCAGGATTACTAATTGGGCATTTGGGTGCCACAACCGATCCTCATGTGCTACACTTCATCAAGGAGTTTGGTTTGATTCTGTTTGTGTATTCCATTGGCCTTGAAGTTGGGCCGCGTTTTCTTCCTTCTCTTAAAAAGAATGGCTTGCGCATCAACATGCTGGCATCAGGTATTGTACTTACTGGATTTTTAACTGCTGTTGCCATTAAGTACATTTTTAATGTGCCTACCTCTGTTATTACTGGTGTTATGTGTGGTGCAGTTACCAACACTCCGGCTTTGGGTGCTGCACAGCAAACCATTGGCGATGTGGTGAATAATGCCGATTTGGCTGCTGCCAGTGCACAAACCATAGGTATGGCCTATGCTGTAGCCTATCCTTTCGGGATATTTGGAATCATCATCACAATGATTCTTCTTCGAGTAACCTATAAAATCAACGTAAAAAAGGAAGAAGATCAATATCGAAAAGAAATAACCGGATTGGATGGAAAACTGATTGCCATTAACATTGAAATCACCAACCAAAACCTGTTTGGGAAAAGCATAGCGTTTTTAAGCAATACCTGCAATAAAGATTTTGTTCCCTCTCGCATTGAAAGAAACGGAGAATTTTTGGCTGCCGATTCAGATTTAATCATAGGGCAGGGAGACAAACTATATGGTGTTTCCACTCAAGCGAACTTTAAAAACATCGAGTTAAACCTTGGGAAGATTAGCAAAACAAAAGAGCAGGAAATTACTGGCCGCCTGGGTATGAAACAGGTAATGATTACCAACAAAAAACTGGCAGGACAGAGCATCAAACAAATTGGTATTTCGCGCCAATTCCCTGTAAATATTACAAGAATTTATCGAAATGGTTCGGAATTGATGCCTACGGAAGAAGACAGCATTGAGTTTGGTGATACTGTGCGTATTGTTGGAGAGAAAAAAGCTCTTCCTGAAGTTGCCAAACTGTTAGGTAACTCGGTAAAAGAACTCTCTCACCCTAACATTCTACCCATTTTCATGGGGATTTTACTGGGCGTTTTGATTGGATTGATTCCAATTCACATTCCCGGCTTGCCTGCTCCTGCCAAATTAGGATTGGCTGGTGGCCCATTGTTAATTGCCTTAATTCTTGGTCACACAGGGCGCATTGGTAAAATGGATTTTTACATGACTCCAAGTGCCAACTTATTTATTCGAGAATTGGGTATTGTACTGTTTCTTGCTTGTGTTGGCCTATCATCGGGCAAACACTTTGTTGAAACACTTCTTAACCAAGGTTATATTTGGATGCTTTATGGTGTGGCCATCACTTTTATACCGCTTATCACTTTCGCAATAATTGCTCGCATCATGAAAATTAACTACCTGTCCATTTGTGGCCTACTTTCAGGTTCGATGACCGATCCTCCGGCATTGGAGTTTGCCAATTCCATTGCCCCAGTTCAGGCGCAATCAACAGCTTATGCAACGGTTTACCCATTGGTAATGTTCCTAAGGGTATTACTGGCTCAGGTTTTGGTGTTGATTTTTAGTTAATTGTTCATTCCAATTAAAACTCAATTTGATTATCTGATAATTGAAAGAATACAATTATGAAAGACAATAGAATACAATTTAAAAAATATACCTCTAGAAAGGAACAATTGGAAGCTCAATACAATTGGGAATACTTTGCTAAACAACACAAAAAAGGAAAGCTTACAGCTCGTGAACGAATTGAGATCCTGTTTGATGAAAATAGTTTTGAAGAAATTGATGCTTTTGTTAAACCTGCTGGCGACATAAGCACAAATGTTTTTGGGGATGGCGTGATTTGTGGCCATGGAAAAATCAATGGGCGAAAAGTATTTGCATTTGCGCAGGATTTCACTTTTATGGGTGGCTCGCTTGGATCGGTTCATGCAGAAAAAATTATGAAGGTTCAAGATATGGCTCTTAGCATGGGACATCCAATTGTTGGACTGATTGATTCGGGTGGGGCAAGAATTCAAGAAGGAGTTGCCAGCTTGGCAGGATACGCAGGAATTTTTCATCGTAATGTGAAGTCTTCAGGTGTCATTCCTCAAATTTCTGTAATTCTTGGTCCTGCAGCAGGTGGAGCTGTGTATTCTCCTGCCCTAACCGATTTTATTTTTATGTGTCGCCATACGGCATACATGTTTGTTACCGGACCTGATGTAGTAAAAGAAGTACTGAATGAAGATACCAATTCTGAGGAGTTGGGAGGTGCTGATATACACGGATCGAAAAGTGGTGTTGCACAATTTATTTACGACGATGAAGAGCATACATTATTGGGAGTTCGTAAACTCCTACAATATCTACCTTCGAACAATGTAGATTTACCTCCGCTTACAGGCATGGCGATGGAAGCTCCTGAAAACCCTAACAAATTAGGGCTTATCATTCCCGAAGAAGCCACCATTCCTTACGACATGCTTGACATCATTAAGAACTTAGTTGACAAGAACAGTTTCCATGAAATATCGGAAGGCTTCGCTGCTAATATCATCACAGGCTTTGCTCGTCTTGATAATAAGGTAATCGGAATTGTTGCCAATCAACCCAAGGTCTTAGCGGGAGTATTAGATATTAATTCTGCCGAAAAAGCTGCTCGTTTTGTACGATTCTGCGATGCTTTCAATATTCCGATCCTGGTTCTGGAAGATGTTCCAGGCTTTCTTCCGGGAAGCAACCAAGAGCATACAGGAATTATCAGACGAGGTGCTAAACTCTTGTATGCATTTAGCGAAGCCAGTGTTCCTAAAATAACAGTAATTGTAAGAAAAGCATACGGTGGAGCTTACATCGTAATGAACAGCAAAAACATGGGTGGCGATTTCAATTTTGCATGGCCAACTGCCGAGATTGCTGTAATGGGGCCCGAAGGTGCTGTTAAGATATTACATCGCAAAACATTGGCTTCTTCCAGCAACGCTGAAGAAACAAAAAATAAACTCATTTCAGAATACAAAGAGAATATTGCTAATCCTTACATCGCTGACGAAAAAGGATATGTAGATGAAGTAATTGAACCTGCAAACACAAGAACTAAACTGATTTCGGCATTCGAAGCCTTGGAAAATAAATACATGGAAAAGAATGCCAAAAAGCATGGGAATATCCCTCTCTAGTTTTATTAGTTAGTAGTTAGATGAGTTTGGAAGTTTGACTGCTTCCGGCTCATCACATTCCATTTTAAAACAATTCACCAAAATGATAAAATCTTTATTAATAGCCAACCGAGGTGAAATCGCAATTAGAATTGCTCAAACCGCAACCGACATGGGCATTGAGGTTTACTGCATTCAAACAAACAGGGAAGCAAATGCTCTTTACCTCGATTATGCCGACAAAATCATTAGCTTGGAAGAAAATCCCAATGGTTCGATATTCTTAAATATTGAAGAATTAATTCGGATTTGTATAGAAAATAAAATTGAAGCCATACATCCTGGTTACGGATTTTTA
Source organism: Marinifilum sp. (assembly GCA_025210415.1). Taxonomy (GTDB): domain Bacteria; phylum Bacteroidota; class Bacteroidia; order Bacteroidales; family Marinifilaceae; genus Marinifilum. Next base: position 14,461 of record JAOARS010000191.1, read on the forward strand.
TCAGAGTCTCCTTATCTGGCCAGTCGCTGTAAGGAAGAGAACGTTTTATTTATAGGTCCCGACGACAAAGCCATTTACACCATGGGGAATAAAGGAATGGCCCGAAATTTAGCTCTAAAAAGTGGCATTCCGGTTTTAGAGGGGAGCACTTCCAATATCACAAATTTTAAGGATGCCAAGATGTGGGCTGAAAAAATCGGCTACCCAATTATCATGAAAGCGGTTGCTGGTGGTGGCGGAAAAGGAATGAGAATTGTTCGTTCATCAGATGAACTTGAATTGATGTACAAACTTGTTGTTAATGAAGCAAAATCTGCCTTTAATGATGATTCCCTCTTGATTGAAAAATATGTTGAAAATCCTAAGCATATTGAAATTCAAATTTTAGCTGATAAACATGGAAATGCAGTTCATTTGTACGAACGAGAATGCTCTATTCAACGCAAACATCAAAAACTGATGGAAGAAGCACCTTCTACAGTTCTTACCAAAGGGTTAAGAAATAAAATGGGAGAAATGGCTCTCTATCTTTGTAAAAAAATAAAGTATCACACTTTAGGAACTGTAGAATTTTTGGTGGACAAAGATATGAATTTCTATTTTCTTGAAATGAACACCCGTGTGCAGGTGGAGCACCCTATAACGGAGTGTATTACAGGAATAGATTTAATTGAACAACAAATAAAGACTGCTGTTGGTGAAAGCTTGGAGTTCGAACAATCGGATATTAAGATAAAAGGCTGGGCTATTGAACTTAGAGTGAATGCAGAAGATGTTCAGGCTGACTTTTCACCTACTCCAGGTATTATCGACAAAATGGAGTTCCCTGATTGCAGTTTTCTGCGAGTTGATACTGGCTTTGAGAGCGGTAAATTGATTCCTCCATCTTACGACTCAATGATCAGCAAATTGATTATTACTGGTAGCGACAGACAAGAAGCCATCAATCATGCCATTGCCATTATTGATAATTCGGTAATCAAGGGAGTAAAAACTACCATTCCATTCTTTAAGTCGGTATTAAACCATCCCGATTTTATTGATGGCAGCTACAACACATCTTTTATTTCCGAGAAATTAGACAAGCCCTATTTTCAGGAACAAGATGAAGAAAAAGCTGCGGCTATCATCGCTCTTCAAGCCTATTTGAAAGAGAATCAAAACATTGAAAAGAATATGGTTCATGAAGATTCTTCTGTTTGGGCCTCAAAAATGAGAAGTAAACTATTTTAATCATGATTTCACTAAAAAAGAATAAAATATTTGTGCTTTCAGGAGAAAACACATACAACCTTAAAACGCAAAACTACCAAGTTGTTTCGTCTCGCTCTAAGAAGGAAAAATTCAACATCAAAGAAACCGACAAAGAATACATTGTTAATTACAAGGGGAAAGAATTTGTTGGTGAGATTATTGAATTAAAACAGAACAAATGCAGCGTTTCTATAAATGGCAACACTTATAAATTCACCATTGATACCGAGTCTTCTTTTCAACGCAAAGAAAAGCTTAGCAAAAACAATTTACTAAAAAACAACAGCCAGATTATTGCACCAATGCCCGGAAAAATAAGCGAGATTCTTATCAGTGAGGGAAGCGCAGTTGAAAAAGGAAGTCCTCTTTTGTTATTGGAAGCGATGAAAATGCAAAATCAGGTGCTTAGTGCACAGTCTGGAATTATAACTAAACTATTGATTCATGAAGGAGACAATGTAATGGCAAATCAACTTTTAATGGAAATAGGATAGGTCTCACAACTATTTTAATTTGCTAAAAAATCCCGCCTATAGAGGCAACTCCTAAAAAGGCGGGATTTTAACTTTTTGCATCAACTAATAAAAAAGTGCTTCTCCGGGAATGATCCCAACTTTAAAAGTATCAATCGGCATTCCTTTAAAAGATATGCGATAAACAACGCCTGGCTGCTGATAATCAATTGCATCAATAGCATAAATATCTGAGCTTACCGGATCGATATTGATTCCATAAAACAGGTTGTCTTTTCCTTTAGGAATGAATGCTTCATCGCTTAATTTATTTGCAGTAACAGGCATACGCCAAATTCCTTTGTTGATATAGAATAAAGTATCCTTACTGCCATTTAACTTCACTTCCGATGCCCAGCTTCCTTTTTCAAAATAGAAACTCTTTTCTACTTTTCGAGTTTCAGCATCAATTCTCCATAAGCTTGAAGCCTCATGTCCGTATGGACTTCCTTCATAACCACCATCGGTAACTGTCCATATCTTGTTGTATTTATCCATTACAAGAGAGGTGGGTTGCAATCCAACAGTGATAGAATCAACTACCTCATCCTTGTCTGAATCAATCACCAATATTTTATTATCGTAGCTCCAACAGTTGGTAAACACAAATTGGCCATACTGAACCATTTGCTCGGTGGGATGCTGATAGAATTTAGCAGAGTGGTTATTCACAGAAATTGTTCCGGTTTTCTCCAATGTCTCCGGATTAAAAATGGTAATCGTTTTTGCATACAGATCTGTTACATAGGCTTTGGTATCGCTAATAAAATGAATGTATCGCGGCGATGCCAATCCTGTAACTTTCCCCACATAATCGAAAGCTGGCAAATGAGGATATTTTCCCATGTTTAACACATATATTTTTCCGGAATTATTTACTACAACATATAACAATCCGTTGCGAACCTGCATCGACTGTGCAACATCTCCCAATGGCACTCCATTTTGTTTGTAAAACACATCGTTTATCACTTCTTTTGTTTCCTTATTGTACAAGCTTAAAGATGCATTCCCATACATAAAATTGCCTTCGTTGGAAACCAATACGATCTCTCCTGTTTTTAGCTCATTTGCATCAAGGTTCAGTTTGTTTCTTTCAGTCCAGTTGTCATCATTCATACATGAGACTCCAAACAAAGTACACAAGGCAAGCACTGCCATATTTCGAAATCTTCTCATAATCTTTAAAATTTAAAATCCAGTAAAACAGTGTAGTTTCTTCCTGGCATAGGACGCTGTAGTATTGATCGATATTCCTCATCGAACAAATTTTCGACTTTGAATTGCAAACATCCTTTTATTTTCTTGCTCAATTTAAAGCGTTGTCCTAAAATCACATTGCTCATGTAATACGGATAGAGATAATCACGCGCAGTTTCCTTTGTATTCGAAGAAGTAGTATATCTTTCGCTGTAGTAGCTGTATTGGTAAGTAACAAAGCTTTTCTTCCAACTTATATTTGCCAATACATTTGAAGATTTTTCAGGAATATACGGCAATTGCTTACCCAACGATTCATCGGCCCAACTTCTAGGGTTACCATTGTTAATGGATTTTGTGATGGCATAATTTGTTACTATTTTATAAGAGAAATCATTTGCAAAATCACCCGACAATTCAATTTTAAATTCCATCCCTTCTACCTCTACATTTTTAACATTTACAGGCTCCCAGTACCCTTTAAATGTGTAGAGCCAAAGAATCCAATCATCTATGTCTGAACGGTAATAGCTGCCATCAAATTTTAACTGAAAATGTGGTTGAATAAAGGCATAGCCCAAATCTATTTCTCCTGTATAACCTTTTTCTGTTTTCAAATTGGGATTTCCTCCTGGCTGAAAATACAGATCATTCAGGCTTGGACGATGATAATTTCGGGTAACATTTAACTGAGCATTCAGCACATTTTTCTTTCCATATTGATATTGCAATCCACTGGCCCATATCAGCGGATCTGCATCTAACTCTATCATGGGCAAACGCAGCATGAAGGTTTGCGTTAATCCGGGCAACCATTCGTGTTCGAAACTACCAAGCAAACTTTGCTCACTACGTTCTTCATCATAGCCGATCTTCTTGATACGCTCTTTTGTATCTACAGTATGCTTTTGATATTCGGCAAAAAAATCGAATTTGGTTTTCTTTGTGATATTGCCACTCACCTCAGCTTTGGCAAAGTAAGAATCTACATTGCTTTTAGAGTCAATTTGTTTGTCGCTTTCTTTCCCTTGCAATCGCACATCTAAAAAATAATCCAAATCGGTATGAATGAATCCAATATTAAAACCATACTTAAATCCATCGGCATAGTGCTTCCAGTTTGCAACAGCTCTTAACGATACATCATACTGCTTGTTGTAATTGTTTAAACCCGAAGATTGATCAAGCTCTGTTTGATTCTCTTTTTCATCGGAGCTTAACATTGGAAGAGAACGATCAGATTTTTGATTCCAGATTTTTAATGAAACAAGATCCTTCTCTGCTGCCCTGTAATACAATTCCTGCAACACACCATACTTCTCATATTCTGCATTTTTTTGCTTTTGCTTTGGGTGTGATTTTTCTCCTGTTGCCAAATCTACTGAGGAAATGATATCCTTATTATAGAATTCGAAATCATTGTCGGATCGACTATAGAAAAGTTTTGTACGAGAAGAAATTTTCGAATTGGAATAGTTCCCCGCTAAAAACTGGTCGTAAGTATTGTAACTACCAACAGATGATAACGTATGAAACTTCAGCTCTTTGTTCCAATCAGGTTTGTTATTCAGCTCAACACTTCCTCCAAGTGCACCTCCTGAGTTTTTCACCGAAGCTGCTCCATAGGAAAGGCTCACATCATCCATAAACCAAGTAGGAATCAAAGAAAAGTCGACCATGCCCAACATGGGATTATTAATTTCAATATCATTCCAAAGCACCTTGGTATGCGATGGTGCAGTTCCTCGAAATGATGCCGAAGCCATAGAACCCCGACCATATGTCTTAATAAAAATTGGTGTATTCTCCGCTAACACCTCCGAAAGCGATCGGTGAGCAAGTGTATTCAACACCAAGGTATCTATCTTTTGGTATTTTACACCTGCCTGCTTCTTTTTTTGCTTGATACGCTCAATGATTTTCACCTCATTTAAAAGTACAGAATCAGGAATATCAGCTATTGCTGACAAACCAAAGGACAAAAAAATAACAAGAAGTGATATCTTTAAAAAGTTACTAGTAGTCATTGCAATCTTACTATTTAAAATACAAAAAGACACAAGCTCATGCAGAACTTGTGTCCATAATATCTTGTATGATGGTAATCATTTTAATCTTTCAGCATACTTAAATCTGCAGCTCCCATTACTTGAGTAGAAACTTCACCTATAAGCATACCTGCATTGGCATTTGTTGCCGAATAAACTTTTATGAAATCTACTCCTGGTAGTTTTACTTTCTCACCTTTGCCATTCATTGCCCAATCTATATCAAAAGTATTTGCTCCCGTGCAAGTAGTCCATTCTCCTGGCTTATAACTTTCATACTCTGAACTTAAATTTCCTGCATATCCCCATTCTCTTGGTAAAAGCCATACCATTTCGCCATAATCAGGATGGTTATAATTAAAATCGATTTTATTCTCAATCAATGTCCCCTTAAAAGTTACAGATTCTTGCTCTTCTATAAAGTTAGGATAAATATTGTCTATCTTAAAGTCATTTATAATCACTCCTGATTTTCCTTGATTATCAGTCCATGAAACATCTTTTGCTCCTTTTGGATTTGTATATGTAATTTCATAGTTGTGAATTGTTTTATCAGAATCATACTCACAACCAGCCAATTCAAACCATTCATCATCGGCTTTACCATTACCATTATAATCAAAACTCACCATTACGATTCCCGGTTCTGACATTCCTTCATAAACATTACTATATACAGCAAAGTCTCGTCCTTCAGCATTCAATATTGTATGATCAAAGCCTGCGGATACATATCCACCAAAACCTCCCAAATAAACCCACTGGGTATCCTTAGGATCTCCTAAAATTCCCTCAGCATCTCCTTCTTTAAAAGATTCTAAAAAACGTCCGGGAGCTGGTTTGTATTCAATTAGTTCGCTTAAATATTTAGCAGAGTTTTCTTTTATTTCTCTGATTTTTATAACAACTATTTTGTAAGAAGATTCAACTTGTCCGCTCGAATTAAATGCTTTAAAATGAATGTTATATTCTCCTGTTTTCTTTGGTTCGAAAATAAAATCAGGCTCTTTTGAAACAAATTCTTCATTTACAGTCCACCTATAATCTACATCATTTGTGTTTAGAACTGGTTTAATGCTTACTGATTCGCCCAATTTTACCTCTAACTTCTCTTTTTCCAAACCATTGGAATTTAATATCGGAATAATAGGATCATCATTATCACTACAAGAAGTAAGGATTAGTAATAGTAAAATGTAAACGTAATTTTTCATGTGCTTATAATTTTCTTTTTTTAATTCAATTGTTCCAGATTACCACAGGCTAATTAACGTGAGTTCGACGTAAAATAATTATTTAGCCATGGGCATTTCATACAATTTGTTCTATAATTTATTTAAAATTTAATCTAGCATACTTAGGTCGGCAACACCCATTATTTCAGTAGAATTTTCGCCAAGTGCGCCTCCATCAACATTGGTACTGGTATATATTTTAATAAAATCAATTCCAGGTAAGTTTACTTTCTCTCCTTTATTATTTACAGCCCAATCGAAATCAAAAGTATTTGCTTTCAAATCATTATACTCAGAACTGTAATTATCTGCATATCCCCATTCTCGATGTGGATTCCAAACAATATTTCCATATTTGGGATGATCGTAATTTAAATCTGTTTTGTTTTCCAATAGTGTTCCCTTAAAAGTTACAGATTCCTGTTCCGGAATAAAGTTCGGGTAATATGGCTGTGTATTGTATTTATTAATTTTTACCACTCCGGAATTTCCTTGGTTATCAGTCCACGGAACATCCTTGTATCCTTTAGGATTTGTGTAGGTAATTTCATAATTGTGAATTGTTTTCTTGGCATTATACTCACTACCTGCTAACTCAAACCATTCATCATCGGCTTTGCCATTTCCATTGTAGTCCAAACTTACCATTACAATACCGGGTTCCGAACTTCCATCAAAAGCATTAGCATATACTGCCAGATCACGCTGTTCGTTTAAATTTAATATCGTATGATCAAAGCCTGCAATTATATAGCCTCCGAATCCCCCAAGCGAAACCATTCCATATTCAGGTTTCCCAATAATAGATTCTGCATCCTTCATTAATCCATACCCTTTGTTCATAAATTGTCCGGGAGCAGGCTTATATTCTATCAGTTTGGCAAGATATGCAGACGATTCTTTTGTGCCTTTTCTTATCTGATAAACACGAATTTCATAAGCTTGTTTATACTTCTCTGCTTCAAAGTAAATTTCATATAGCCCTAATTTTGAAGCTTTAAATGTATATTTTCTCTGCTCAGAAACAATTTCATCATTCATTTTCCATCGACCACTAATACCATCGCCGATATCAGGATTCAAAGTAATTTCTTTTCCAAGCTCCAAGTGAATGTTCTTTAGTTCCTCCTCAATTTTCAGGTCATCATCATTATCGCTACAAGACGATAAAATGGTTAATACTGCTAAAGCACACCAAAGAAAATTTTTAATTTTCATGATAGAATTTTTTTGAATACCACCTGTCATTTCAAATAAAAAACAACAGGTGGTAAAAGTGAAATTTAAATGGTATTACCTGACTTTCCGTGGTTGATATTTTTAATCAAATTCAGGTTATTATTCGTTAGCCACACACAATGCAGAAAAATAGAAGTGCTCATAATTCAACAGTTTTTCCTGAGTGCCATTTAAGTTATAAACATATAATCGATTGTACTTTCCATCCTGGCCCCATCCTTTAATAGCAGTTACATATAGTTTTTGAACTACAGGATCTACATAAGTACCTGCACCATAAATCTGATAATCAGAATCTATTGAAAATAAGGTTTCAGATTGGTTTGAATTGATGTGATAACAAGCTACCTGACGAGGAGCCCATCCTCCTTCGTTTACAAAATACAAGCTATTATTAGATTTGCTATAGGTTAAGCTTCCGGCATTCCATGCCCAACCAAAGCTTGGATTTACAGATACTCCAGATAAGGCAATACGGTCAATTCCCATTGTTTGTGGATTAATTTTCATCAACTCATCCTGGACAGCAATCCAAATATTTCCATCCTTATCTTTAACCATACCTCCAGCAGTTCCTGAAAGAGGTATAGAGTACATTAACTTGTTAAAGCGTACATCAATAATCAGCAATTGCTTCGATCGTAAGGCAAAAAGTTTTCCGGAAGCAATAAGCATATTTCCTACTTCACTATTTCCAACATTTTGTACTGCTTTATCAATTCTGTAATTCTTTAAATCAACTCTGTAAATACCACTACCACTTGCAGTACCAACTCCTCCGGTACTCAAATAGCCTACATTTTCGTTTAATGCAACAAAAGCACGGCATTGCCCCCCTGATAATTCAATTGTACCTTCATGTTTTAAAGTACTGGCATTGGCCACAACTACATTCCCTTTCTCATTACCATAACCTTTAGAAACAAGGTATAAATGCCCATTTTGGATGCCTGCAAATTGTGTTGTAACACCCAATTGTTTACCAGGATTCTCTTTTTTGTAAACTTTATGCTCTACTGCATTGGAAATCCCATCCCAGTAATTCACACTACCGTTCTCGTGCCCAAACCATCCTTCGTTTACAATAAACACACCATTGGAGTAAGGTCCAGAAGATTTTACACCTCTATTTAAATCAGCCTGATTGTCTTGCAAATCAGCTTCAGATTCCAGTTGTGTTAAAAACTCATCATTCTCATTGCTACAAGCAACAATAAAAGTTGACAGGGCTAAAAGCAGAGCCCAAGTCCATTTTCTTAAGTTCATCATAAGTATTAGTAATTTATAAATTGAAAAATATTGAGCCTTAAAAGCCTTTCAACCTTTATTCCCAACTGTTATTTTACAGGATTAAATCATATCGAAATACCTCAAGAGCTAGGAACAGCTCTCCATTATGGATAAATGTCATAAGAATATCACATTCACACCGATCACTATCTATCCCAAAAATCTTTGAGGCACTCATTCTTTTCACTTCTCCAAAAGAAATTGAAATAGGCTATTTATAACTGACTACAAGCAACTTATCAACATAATATCTACACCAGAAATGGTATTATAAAGATTCACATTAGTGATAAAACACGTGTTCTTCCTAATCGAATATTATACCATTAACCATACGGTATTAAAAGTCTTTGTAAAGCTTATCTTGTTACCAAAATCTTCATTAAAAATTATTTCAAATCAGAAGAAGTAAGCATAGCCATATGCTACATGAATCTTTTTATAATGAGAAAAAGCAAAAATGAATTCCGATAAAATCGGGAGTGCAAAAAAGCACGCTTAACTTGACACTAGCTCCCAGGTGGGAAGTGAAGCACAAGATAATTCATAGCAGCTGCTATTGAAGTAATGTACAGCCAATAATCATGTTTGTTGAGGACAATAACATTATGTCCTGCTCCATTAAGTCTCATTTTATTCTATTTTAATGAATTAATGGTAGCAAAGGGATTTTAAAGAAAGGGTTAAACTCTTTCTTCGCTTTTCACCCGAAAGCTACGAAAATTAATAATTCATGGCAGGTCTTCTGGCTCACCTTAATTTTAAGCGATCTTCCCACCCATTTGGCAGTGATCAATAGAGGGCTTAAAATTTATCAAGGCTTACAGCTGCGGGGACAGCTCCGGAATTACACCGGATTCCCTTTTAATCTGAATCTATTTTATAAGTTCAGAACCATAATTTCGATTGCAAATATATTAAAATATTTTATATCAAATAATGCAGCATTAATATATTTTTATGATACTGATAAAAAATTCCTCTTTAAACGATATTCAATGCTGTTTAATAGCACATTACAGCATTCTAAAGTTTGGAGTGTATTTTTTACAAGATTCCATTATAGTTTGCATTTCTTTTTTCTCATAAGCTTTTAAGTTCCTGAAACTTTCATCATAAACTTTTGCAGATACAAATGATTGAATGGAATACAAACAATCAGTATTTAAATGTTTACAAATATTTACTATTTCATTTAAAGAATGTTTTTCCCTAATAATTGTTGTTCTGAATTCTACTTCAATACCGGCTTCCTTCAAGATTTCAATACTCTCTTGTACATTATTTAATTGGTGTTGGCTGAATTGTTTACCAACCAATTCCTGATAAGCTGATAAATCTATTTTATTCTTGATATCCATAGCCACATAATCTACCAACTGTTCATTCAATAGTTTTTTTAATATTTTAGGATTGGTTCCATTGGTGTCCAGTTTTACCAATATGCCCAGTTGTTTTACTTTTCGGATAAAACATTCCAAATTGGTTTGAAGTGTTGGTTCGCCACCTGTTATCACAAGTGCGTCTATAAATCCACGGGCTTTTTTAAGGTAGTACAAAACTTCATCCTCCGAATAGGTAGAGCAACTGCCTTTTATCGGTATTAGGTCATAGTTGTGACAATACTTACAGCGCATATTACATCCTTGGGTAAAGATGACAGAAGCAATCTTCCCGGGATAATCGATGAAACTGTTTTTTATAAATCCAGATATTAACATGATGTGGAAGGCATTAAAATAAACTGAACATCTAAATGATGCTCAGTTTTAATTTTTATCACTACGCAAGAACACTCTCCTTTTTCATATGTGCTTTTTTATCAAACAATTTCCGATCTTCCCACTCCTGACGTTTTCCATCATTCCACTGGTGAACCGGACGCAGATAGCCTACAATTCTTGAAAAAACTTCACATTTCCTTTCTTTTCCCATTGCAATACATTTAGGACATAGTTCATGTTCTCCGTAAATATATCCATGTTCCTGACAGATGCTAAAACTAGGTGAAAGTGTGATGTATGGAAGTTTATAATTGCTCGTTATTTTTTTTATCAACAATTTCACCGATTCAATAGACAATTGTTTTTCTCCTACAAAAGTGTGGAATACTGTTCCTCCGGTATACTGAGTTTGTAATTCATCCTGCAAACTTAAAGCTTCAAAAATATCGTCGGTATAACCTACAGGAAGTTGAGATGAGTTTGTATAATAAGGTGCTGCACCTTTTTTATAAGCTTCATGATTGGCTACAACAATTTCATCATATGCTTTGGTATCCAATCGAGCCAAACAATACGTAGTTCCTTCTGCAGGAGTTGCTTCCAGATTGTAGATGTTACCTGTTTCTTCCTGAAAGCCTTCTAATTTCTGTTTCATGAAATCAAAAATTCGATGTGCAAATGCATTTCCAATTTCTGAAATCAAATCACTTCCTGCAAAATTCAAACAACATTCATTCATTCCAACAATTCCAATTGTTGAAAAATGATTTTGCCAATACTTTCCATTCTTGTTTTTCAGATGGCGCAAATAAAATTTCGAGTATGGAAACAATCCTTTTTCGGTAAGATTTTCAATTACCTTTCGTTTGATTTCCAGACTATTTTTACCCAATTCCATTAACTGTTCAAGACGGCTGAAAAACTCCTCTTCTGTTTTTGCTTCATATCCCAGTCTTGGCAAATTAATGGTTACAACTCCTACCGATCCTGTCAACGGATTTGAACCAAACAAGCCTCCACCTTTTCTGGCCAACTCTCTTTTATCCAAACGCAATCTGCAACACATACTTCTCACATCATCGGGAGACATGTCGGAATTCACAAAATTTGAAAAATACGGAATTCCATATTTTGCAGTAATTTTCCAGATATTCTCATAACGTGGGTTATCCCAATCAAAATCAGGAGTAATGTTATAGGTAGGAATTGGAAAAGAGAAAACACTGCCATTGGCATCGCCTTCTTCCACTACTTCAGCAAATACTTCATTAAACAAATCCATTTCTGCCTGACATTCACCATATGTAAAATCCTGTGCCCTTCCGCCAATTACTACAGGTTCGTTTTTCATGAATGATGGAACATTCAAATCCATTGTAACGTTGGTAAATGGAGTTTGAAAACCGACACGAGTTGGTACGTTAACATTAAACATGAATTCCTGTAGAGCTTGCTTTACCTGTTTTCGGTCCAATTGATCAGACCGAATAAATGGAGCCAGCAAAGTATCGAAGTTTGAAAAAGCCTGTGCACCGGCAGCTTCTCCTTGCATGGTATAAAAAAAGTTTACCACCTGTCCTAAAATGGTTCTAAAATGCTTTGCCGGCTTACTAACCAATTTTCCTGATGCACCTTTAAATCCGGTTAAAATTAAGTCTTGTAAATCCCATCCTACACAATAAACACTTAAAAACCCCAAGTCATGAATGTGAAATGATCCACGTTTGTGAGCATCGCCAATTTCTTGCGGATAGATTTTATTCAACCAATATTGCGAACTCACAATTGTTGAAATGTGTTGATTTAATCCCTGCAACGAATAAGATGAATTCGCACTTTCTTTCACCCTCCAGTCCTGAAGGTTTAAGTAATCATCTACCAAATTTAGGTTAGAAAACAATTCCTTGGTATCACGTACGGTTTCATGTTGTTTTCTATACAAAATAAATGCCTTTGCCACATCAAACAAATCGTATCGAAAGAGTGTTCTTTCAACCAAATCCTGAATCTCTTCAACATTCGGAATACCTGAAAAATCCAGTTCCTTCTCAATTTGTTTTACACAAAACTCTATCAATTCAACTCGCGTTTCGCCTACGGCCTGAAATGCTTTGGCAATTGCTTCATGAATTTTAGACAGATCAAAGTTAACCACCTGCCCACTTCTTTTCCGAATCTGATATCCGGATACACTACCATTAATTTTCATTTTACTTACAATTTTTGATTTTGAAAAAATGATAGCTTCTGAGGAAAGTATAGAATAACAGTGCACAACAATATGATCGTGCACCAATTCTCTGCTTTTCTCCCGAAAGCTACGAATGTCATTACAGGCAGGTCTTCTGGCTCATCCTATTTCGATTCACCTTCCCATTCGCAAAATGCAAACAGTGGTATAAATAATCAAAACAATATGGACTTACAGCTGCGGGGACAGCTCACGATTCACACGTGATTCCCTATTATTCCTTATGGAACCCATAAATCAGAACAATGTTAAAAATTAAAATTATTTTGAGCAATTTCAGTTATTAACAACAATGGTCAAATCACTGATTTTCTTTGAAGTTTATCGGTTTATAACTTTTATTTGTTGAGACAATAGCATAAAGAATCCCATCAGAAATGAATTCCAATGGGATTTATAATTTTTGAATAAGCATTAATAGTTCGTTAGTTTTTAATCATTAGTTTAATTTACAAGATGCTCAAACAAGAAC
>JAOARS010000192.1 GCA_025210415.1 Marinifilum sp.
GTTATAGTTTGGGATTCTGACTTAGGCTCGGATTCGCAATTGTAAAAACCATTCGTTTACCATTGAATCTAAGAATTAACAATTAACGAACTGAGAGCATCACTTTGAGTGATACCCTCAGAATGATATTTCAGAATGATATTTTTTATAATGGTTATAGTTTGGGATTCTGACTTAGGTTCGGATTCCCAATTGTAAAAATCATCTGATCATCATTAAATGCTATAGTCTGGTAATTAAGAATTAACGAAATGAGAGCATCACTTTGAGTGATACCCTCAGAAAGGCAGTCTTTTACAAAATTACGGCTATTATTCCTTCCAAAATCCGCGTTGATTACCCATACGGAATTTTCCAGGGCCAATTAGAGCAATGGACAATGCAGCAAATAAATACAATGCATTTAATTCAACTACTAAACCACCATATTTGGTAAAGCTAAATATTTCATGAGCATGAGCTGCAGCAGTAGCTACAAACATGGTAAAAGCTACCAATAAGGCCGATACTCTTGAGTACAATCCTAAAATTATTAAAATTGGAGCTACAATTTCACCCACATACACCCCATAAGCCAAAAACTGCGGCATTCCGGCTTGTCCCAACATGTATTTTACACCACCAATGCCATGCATTAGTTTGTGAATACCATGTGGCAACATTAAGCCAGCTACAGTAATTCTAAGTAGTAATTTTCCTAAATTTTCCATTTTTCTGTTTTTAAATTCTAAATCTAAAATAGAAAGTTATTCCTTAATAAATTGTTAACTAGCTATTATTTAATTTCGATCAATCGATAAACAAAATCGATTAACTTTGCATGCTTATAAACTTTGAACAGAAGGCATAAATGAATCGAAATCCTAATTTTCCATTTGCTCCGGCAAAATTTCCCTTTTTCTACGGATGGGTTAGCATGGCAGCTGGCACCATAGGTATATTATGCAGTATTCCCGGACAAACAATAGGTGTTTCGGTTTTTACAGATTACTTAATTGAAGAGTTACAGCTAAGCAGAGATGCTTTAAGTACAGCATATTTGATTGGTACTGTTGCCAGTTCTACCATACTTACATTGGCAGGAAAAATGTACGATAAATTTGGGGCAAGATTTACTGCAATTCTTGCAGCAATGGCACTTGCTTTTACGTTAATGTTATTTTCCACATCCACCGGACTGGTAAATTATATCTCACACACTTTTGATATCGGATATTCTATCACATCATTCGGTATTGTATCCCTTCTTTTCTTTTTATTGCGCTTTTCGGGACAAGGAGTGTTAACACTGGCATCTCGAAATTTGGTTATGAAATGGTTCGACAAACAAAGAGGTTTAGCCAATAGCATTTCAAGTGCCATTCAATCTTTTGGTTTTGCAGTTGCACCATTATTTATTGCAATGCTTATTGGAGAGTTCGATTGGAAAACAGCATATAAAATATTAGCAGTTTTAACGCTCTTGTTCGTTGTTTTTGCTTATGTATTTTACAGAGATAATCCGGAAGAGTGCGGATTAATTCCTGATGGCAAAATACTACGAGCCAAATCGAAAACTGATACTTCTTTTACACCTAAAAGAGACTACACATTACCAGAAGCACGCAGTACATGGGTATTTTGGATTTTTGCTTTAAGCCTTTGTTTTAGTGCTTTCTTCGTTACCGGATTCACATTTAATGTGATATCTATTTTCGATTCCTGTGGTTATTCTGAACAAAAGGCTCTTAGCGTATTTATTCCAACATCAGTTGTATCTATAATTACAGCTTTTGCAGGCAATATTGTTAGCGATTACACACGCTTGCAAAAATTATTACTGATTTATTTACTTGGATGCTTTTTGTCGGCTCTTGGTGTTGCTATTCTTCAATATCCTTTAGGCTATTACATTTTAATACTTGGCAACGGTATTATGGGAGGTTTATTTGCTGTACTGGCCTCCCTAACATGGCCGCGATTCTTTGGCAAAACACATTTGGGAGCAATAAGCGGATTATCAATGTCTTTAATTGTATTTGCCAGTGCAATAGCTCCATTGTTTTTTAGCAGAATTTATACCCTTACTGGCAACTATTTCCTTGCGGGATACATTGGTGTGGCGGTAGTGGTAGTTCTGCTGCTCTTGTCAGGAAAAGCAAAAAATCCGCAATTGAATTAATTTTTACTGATATTATATTCATTATCTGATCATTTTCGTTAAATTTATTGTCACTTGAACCAAACATATTAATAATAGTGACTGAAATTACAATTGACATACGAGAAGATCTTCTGAATACAATTCAATCCATATCCAGAGATAATATTATTACACCAACAGTTCCCATTGCAATCTATTTGCAAGAAGCCGAAAACCTTGCCGTATGGGCAAGTGATGATTTGGATCAATTATCTAAGGTTGGAATAAGCTCTGCTCATATCGAAGATTTAAAGGAACGCATTGAGGCATGCAGAATATTTCAAACTGAATGGATTAAACTAAAGAATATAAAACCTACAGAACAAAAACTATGGGAAGAAAGTAGAAAACTTGCAATTGAACTGAGAGGTGAACTTATTTTCACCTACAAATATGCTTTTAAAGATGATAAAACCGCACTTAAGGAAGTAAAGAAAATTAAAAAGCAAAATAAAACTGCAAATCTTGTTGCCACATTACACAATTTGTACAGAATTGGCAATAAATATCCTGAACTCCTTGAAAAGATCTCTTTCGATTTTAATCAACTTAAAGATTTAAGCCAATTGGCATACAAATTAAAAAATCAGCGTTCTGAATTTGTTGCTATAACACCTGCTAAGGAAAAATTTAAGCATTTACGCAATCAATCGTACACCTACTTAAAACATTTAATTGATGAAATAAAAGATGCTGGCAAATATGTGTTTGCCAAGAACAAAGAACGCTTGCAAGGTTATCATTCCAGGTATTACAAAGA
>JAOARS010000193.1 GCA_025210415.1 Marinifilum sp.
ACTTAAAGTGATACCCTTAGAACCCCTACTTTTGATGCTCTCACTCCAAGTGAGGGTATCAATGGTTATTAGAATTCAAAAAGCTAACAACATAGCAGATATTTCAGCATAGTGAAAAAAAGAAAAAACCACTATACAGGCAAAACCTTTCCCTGCCTACTGTCCAACATTTTCCCCCTATGCAGGGAAAAGTTCGGACAGGTACCAGGGAAAGTCTTTCCCCCTATGCAGGGAAATACTTGGACAGGTAGGATAAAAACATTTGGGAGTAGTGCAGGGGAGGAGAAGACAAAACAAAAGCCGGATCAACCGGCTTTCTCTTTTTATTCAACTGTAAGTACCTTCTCGAAGGAACCGACAGATAACTTTTTACTGTTTTTTGAGATACAACGCAATTGCAATTTGTATTTACCCGCACCAAGCACAGGAATCTGGAAAATTTGGGTAGTATCGGTATTGCTTACATATACCGCAACACGAGTCTCTTTCCCGTCCTCGGCAATAAAGAAAATACCTTGGGTGCTATCGGCAGGATCAAGTTTTAATTTCTTGCCTTTTAATTCACCAATACCACCAGAGGTAATGATTTCCGATCCACTTCCAATGGTATGATCCTTAAAGCCATAAATATCAATAGCAGAAGTTCTACGATCGGTTTTCTGTACTTTGGTTTCTTCAGCTACTTTTTTTAATAAAACACCAGGAGTAGCATTAAACTTTAGTTTGTGGCGATTGGGGTCGAAACTGTCGTTCCAATTTTCAAATACACCACTAATACTCGGAGAAATATTAATTAAAGGTGTATTGATGGAATAACCTTTCTCTAAGCTCTCAGCAATTACTTTTTCAATTCTCTTGAAAATACTTTCGGCTTCGTAAGGTGTTATTCCAGTACCTTCAGCACAACACTCCTCAAGTATATCGCTTCTGGTCAATACACGAATTGGCAGTGTTCTGGCACTACAATCATCTGGATTCTCGGTTAGCGGGTTTAAATCTAAATAGTATTCAATCATTGCTAAAATATTTATGGGTTTATTTAAAATAATAACGACATCTAAAGTAGCGACATAATTTTTTAATAAAAAGTTAATATTTGTTAAAAAATAACCTTAATAATGTTTATTAGTGATTTTATGTGTTGTAATACCCTTTATATGCAAGGGATAAGAGCATGAACCTTAATAAGAAGATTAAACATGCTTACAATGTTTTATATTATACATTACATATTTATATTGTTGCATATGTATGAACAATCAGAGATTGTTTAAATAATTTTCCTTAGTTTTAAATCATCAAAACAAACATCAAATGAAAGATTATATCTACACACTACCACTTAAGGTGCGCGATTATGAGTGCGACATTCAAGGAGTTGTAAATAACTCGGTTTACCAGAACTATTTGGAACATGCCCGTCATGAGTTTTTAGAATCGATAGGAAGCAATTTTAAAAAGTTGCACGAAGAAGGAATTGATGCGATGGTATCTCGCATCGAGATTGATTATAAAACTTCTTTGACCAGTGGCGATGAGTTTGAGGTTCGCTTATATATTGAAAGAGAAGGCGTAAAACTCGTATTTAACGAAGATATTTACAGAACAGCAGATAATAAACTTTGTGCCAAAGGAAAGGTTTTTACCATTTGCCTGGTAAATGGGCGCTTGTCAAAAGGAGAGGTGTTTGACGAATTATTTAGTGAATATTTGAAATAGATCCTTAAACTTTCTGCATCAGGCAAAATATTGCCTGGTGTGGAATTGAACTTCCTTTCAGTTCAATCTCCTTTATTTCCAGTATATTGAAATATTTACTCATTAATTCCTCAATTTCTTCTTTCGAGGAAAAATATAATTTCGTTCCAATAGGAGTATCCCGAAACTTACCTTCTCCACCAAAGTTTTCATCTTTTTCACTAAAACAAATCGACAGGTAATATGCTTGAGATTTAAGCAAATTACTTACGTTTTTTGCATAGGTGTCTCGATTAGAAGGAAATATGTGGTGAAGCACTTCAAAATCGTAGGCCATATCATAAGTGTGCTTGGGCAAAGCAAGTAATTTGCATAAATCAAGTTCAAGAAAGTTCCCTGCTAAATTCTTTTCCTTAAAAAGCTGTTTTGCATGAAGAATTGCAGTTTCTGAACTATCTATTCCTGTTATTTTATGTCCTTTTGATGCAAAATAAGCAGCATCATTACCTAATCCACATCCTAAATCAAGTAGATGAGAAGGTTTAGTAATCAGCTTTTCTATAGAATGGATTAAAACATTAGGAGAAGCCTCGCGTTTCCAGGGGATTTTATCAAGAGAAATTCCTTTATAGATATCAATGCTTTTCATATCCTGACAAGGAATAAAAATCTCCGGTAAATAGCAAGTATCCAAACACAAAAAAGGATCGAACTCCTCCGATCCTTTCCAACACTAAGTGTTTAACCTTAATCTCAATCTATATTTAAAACTACTCTGTTCACTTTGTTTATTGAATACATTATCAAAGGTAAGGTAATGCGGGGTTAAGAGCTGCAAACGAAAGTTAAAAATGTTTAAATATTAAATATAATAGCTTGAATTGAATTTAAAGGATATCGGGATATTTTGAAGAATTTTTAGAGCCAAAATCAGTGCAATCGCATTTAATTGTTTGGCACTGTATGATTTTTAGTGGGTGAGTGAATAATAGTAATGCAAATCAAGGGTTGAAACAGAGAATGAATTGACGCTGATTTTTAAGATTTTATATGATTTGTTATGATTGAGTTTGTTGAATATATTCATTGGGAGTATCGGGAGGGTACTGCCTTTGTGTTAGGGATAGGAACGAAAAGCCCGGAGCGTAGTGAGGACTTGTAGTGGATAGCCCGACCCGTAGGGAAACACCCAAACTTTTTCATTTTTAGATTGACTTATCAATTTGGTTTCTATATATTGCGGATAGAAAACCTCCCAATTGTCTTATTATACCATTTAAATTTCCAAGTAATAGTTGGTATTACCACCAAAATATCAGGTTAGTAGTATTCATTGCTAATTGTATAATTTTAATTCTATATTTCATGTTCGATCTTGATAAATGGCAGGAGATTTTTGAAACGATTCGTAAAAATAAACTTCGAACCATACTAACAGGTTTTAGTGTTTCATGGGGCATTTTCATGCTGATAATTCTATTGGGTTCAGGTAATGGATTGCAAAATGGTGTTTTGAATCAGTTTAAACGCGATGCTGTAAATAGTCTTTGGATATATAGTGGCAGAACCAGCATGGCATTTGATGGCATGCAGCCAGGACGTAGAGTTCAGTTTACCAATGAGGATTACACGCGAACAAAAGAATCTGGTTTAGATGTTGATAAAATTAGTTCCAGGTACTCTATTTTTCGCAACAATGTGATCTCATACAAGTCTGAATATGTTTCTTATGAAATAATTGCCGTACATCCTGATACAGAAATTCTGGAAAACACGACTTCACTTAAAGGACGATTTCTAAACGATGTAGACATTAATCAGTATAGAAAAGTTGTAGCCATTAGCACCATTTTAGAGGAAGCTCTTTTTAAGAGAGAAGAGCCTGTAGGTAAATACATAAAAATTAATGGGATACCATTTCAGGTAATTGGTGTATTTACCGATCATTCCGAAAGAGATTTACAAAGAGTATATGTGCCAATATCAACAGCTCAGCGTGTGTTTAATGGTGCCAATCGCATTTCTAACATGTCTTTTACAACAAACACTCCCGATATTGAGGCATTGCAACAAATGGAAAATCATTTGCGCAAAAGTTTTGCTGCTCGTCACAAATTTAATCCTGATGACAAGCGTGCCATGTGGATCAATAACAATATGGAAGGATACCAAAGAACAATGGCTTTGTTTGCAGGGATTAGAATTTTTGTGTGGATAATTGGTGTATTTACCATTATTGCAGGTATAGTAGGGGTTAGTAATATCATGATTATTGTGGTGCGCGAAAGGACAAGAGAGATAGGCATTCGAAAAGCTCTTGGTGCAACGCCAAAATCTATTGTTGGCCTTATTTTACTCGAATCGGTGTTGATTACATCGGTGGCTGGGTATATGGGGTTGGTTATGGGTGTTCTTTTGCTGGAACTTTTAGCTCCGCATACCCAAATAGAGTTTTTCATGAATCCATCGGTTGATTTAAGTGTTGGATTACAGGCTACTGCTGTGCTGGTTTTTGCTGGTTTATTAGCGGGTTTTTTCCCTGCCTGGAAAGCTGCCAATGTAAAACCTATCGAAGCACTTGCTGACGAATAAAGAAAGAGTTGATATGCCAATTGCATTAAATTTTATAAGCTAACAATCATGTTTGACAGAGATAGATGGACCGAAATATATATGGCTCTAAAAAGCAATAAATTAAGAACATTCCTTACAGCATTTGGTGTGTTTTGGGGGATTTTTATGCTGATTATCATGCTTGGTTCCGGCCGTGGGCTTGAAAATGGAGTTTATCATGGAATGGGCGATTTCGCCACCAATTCTGTTTTTATTTGGGCACAACCTACAAGTAAACCGTATAAGGGTTATAAACAAGGAAGACGATACAATTTCACCAATCAGGATACCAAAGCTATTTTGGACAATATTCATGAGATTGAAATTCTTGCGCCTCGCATTCAGGCCAGGGGTGGAGGAGATGGTGAGAATAATGTTATTAGGGGGTTAAAAACGGGTGCGTTTAGTATTTTGGGCGATGTTCCTGAAGTAAATGAAATAGATCCGGTTACAATAACATCAGGAAGGTTTATAAACGAAGTTGATATAAAGGATAAGCGAAAAACAGTAGTAATTGGCAAGCGAGTTATTGAAGTTTTATTTGAAGATGGAG
>JAOARS010000194.1 GCA_025210415.1 Marinifilum sp.
ACAACAACAACAACAACAACAAGCTTTATTTGCATGACTATAAGTACATACAGTATTGCAAAAGCGTAAAACGAAACTTATAACAATCATAATTATGTAATAGGAGAAAAGCAATTACGTGTGTGTTACATCACTTTCATTCGATAAAAGATTATTTCTTAAAGATAAGCATCTCAAGATGAACTTCATCAGTTGAGTATTTAAATAATAATTATCAGAATTCATTAATTTTTTGGTGGCTTGCATAGGAGGTAATTGTGTTATGTTTGGTATTTGATTCTCTATTTTTTTGTAAAATTCATCTCTAAAAGTACAGTATTTAGTACAATGGAAAAGTAAATGAAATTCATCTTCAATTTGGTTTGATCCACACGAATGGCAGAGTCTATTATCCCTTGGGATTTGATCATATCTGCCAGTTTCGATCAATAATTTGTGATTACCTATTCTAAGTTTCACTAACTCTTTCCTGTTATTTAGTTTTCTTGTAAGATCTAAATAGCAGGAAGGCGTATATTCGTCTTTAAAAGTGTTGTAGAATTCTAATTTCTTAGAATTTCGAATAACATGTTGCCAGTGTGAAATATACTTTTGTTGCATAAGACTTATATAGTGTTTAATCTTAGCATCAGTTAAGAAAGTAGGGTCAAAATCAGGCAGATTATAATATTCAGACATCCTCATAACATTAGAGTAAAAACTATTTTTGCTGGTGTTATGAAGATCATATGACATTAAAAAGATTTGTTTAACAATAGAGTCATTTTCCTTATTGTGGAGATATAAGGTGTAATTAATTATTTTTTGATTAATAGCTATTATAAGAGGAAACCTTCCAAGCTCAGCTCTACAAGCTACATTCGATGCCTTACTGCTTACTTCTAAGTAACGTTTACAATACTGGAGATGAGCTTTTTCAATCTGTGAACTGTCCCAAGACTTAAAATCAGGTTTGGTATATACTCCCCAGATTTCACTGTTGTAAGTTAAAATGGGAGAGATCATAGTGTCAAAAAGTTTATTTGCAAGGAATGGGGACAGATTGCTGACATGTGTGTGTTTTCTAAGGCTGAAAAGAGCGTGGAGAGCCTTCTCTTTCAATTTGTCAAGCGCCAATGAAAAGTTTCCTGTTGAAGAGATTAATGTTCCTAAATAGGTGTAATTCTGAACAACTTCAATGTTTTCATTGTCAATATGAAAACTATACTCAGTACATCTTTTTGCGCGTTTTTGGAAGATCATAACTTTAGTCTTTTTAGGATTGATACTTAACATCCATGAATTGCAGTAGGAGGATAACATATTTAGGCAATTTTGCAATCCCATTTTGGATCTTGATAATATTACTAGATCGTCCGCATATAAAAGAGAATTTAATTTGGCGCCGTTTGGTAAGACAAAGGGGTCAGATAAAGTTTCTTCGAAAGAGAATGGTATATTATTAATAAAAAGGTTAAACAGTAACGGGCTTAAAATGCAACCTTGTCGTACACCTCTGGCATATTGAAAGGGTCGTGTTTGATTTTGTCCAAGCTTAATAGAACATGTAGAGTTTGAATACAAACTCTTAATCAAATTGTAAAAGCACCCTCCGACATTTATTTGTAACAACTTATATAAGAGACCTACATGCCAAATTGAGTCGAGAGCTTTTTTGAAATCTACGAAACAAGCATATATTTTCTCGTTGTGGTTATGCACATATTTATCTACTAACGTCCTTATTGTGAGGACATGGTCTGCTGAACGATTGTTTGGTAGGAATCCAATCTGGGAATTGTGGAGAATGTTACACGAGTTGACATGCTTTAGTAGCCTTTGGTTTAAAATGGAACAAAAAAATTTTCCTAGACAGCTTGAAACACAAATTCCCCGATAGTTTGACGGATCACTTCTATCGCCTGATTTAAATATCGGTGTAATAAGGCCGCGACACCACGTTTCAGGCATTGTACCTGAAATAAGAATTGAATTAAAAAGTTTAAGATATACAGGCATCATGTCTTGAAGGCTAGCTTTGATCATTTCATTTTTTATTTTGTCTGAAAACGACGATTTGTTATTTTTCATTTTCTTCGCCGCTGTAACTATTTCATTTTCGGTAATTAAGTAGTCTAAGGAGTCCATCTGATCTTTACGACTTTCAAGGTATGTCAAATCATTAATAATTGACTGCTGTGTAGGATTTAAAGGCTTTTCCGAGTGAAGTGAAGTGAAATAATTGAGCCATCTTTCCTCCGATATTAATGGGATATCATTATCTTTTTGGGTGTCGTCCATCGATTTTAAACATTGCCAAAAGTGTTTCTTATCCGAATTTTCTGCACTTTTCTCTAATTCCGTAATCTTTGAGTTGTAATACTCAGTTTGTTTCCTACTCAAAAGCTTTTTGTAATCTGCTAAGGCAACATGATACGTCTCCCGCAAGTTTTCATTTAAGGGGTCCCTGTGTTTTTGGTTTGAGAGCTTTCTTACCTCGTGTTTTTTGAACCGACAGTCTCTATCAAACCATTTTTTATTCGATACTGGCTTCATTTTTTTACGACGTTTTGGTTTTCTTATCTTCAAGCTTCTTTTAGCTGCTGAAATAAGCATGTTCTCTACTTTTTTTAGCCTAGTGTTCACATCTAGAAACGCGTTGTCGTCATCAAGATAATCTCGTATGAGCATTTGAAGATCAGGTGAGCGCAAGACATCTTTGAACTTTGGTGCAGAATCGTTTTCCCAGAGGAACTGCATAGGAAGACGTGACAGTGGATTATTCTCAATTGGGGATTCAGGTTCACCAATAGTTGTGTTAATATTTATCGAGGTGATTATCGAACTATGATCCGATATAGAACATGGTTGACTTACGATAAAATTTGAAACATTTGAAAACAATTCCTGGTCACAAATTGCATAATCGATAACACTTATTCCATTTCTTCCGTGGAAGGTGGGTCTGCCCAAGGTATCGCCCCAGACTCTTCCGTTTAATATTTTAAGTTCAGCGCTTTTGCAAATATCAAGAAGCCTTTTACCGTGATTATTTATTTCGTTATCATAGCTATTCCGCCGGATTGGACAAAATGAAGATTCAGATTGATCATTTACTATGATGTTGTTTCCGTCATGGCAAACACTATCTGAATATTTTCCTGTCCTCGAGTTAAAGTCGCCCAAGAGAAGGATTGACCCTTGGGAAGAGAAATTTAGGACATCTTTTTCTAGTTCTTCAAATAATTCAGGGTCAAAATATTTCGAGCTACTCGGTGGAATATAAAGACCACAAACGTAGATATCTTTTGTTGCCTTGGTATATCTTTTGTTGATTGTAAACCAAAGAAAATTTGGCGATGTTTTGACAATTGAAATCCAATCATGAAATATATTTTTGTATAGCAAAACAATTCCTCCGGAGTTTCGGCCACCGCTTTTTGAGACTATAGCATCATTAATTATAGATCTATACCCTGGAACTTCAACATCGGTACATTTCCAAGTCTCAGTAAGGAATATAAAATCAGAGCCATTAATCATGCTTAAAAAATCACTACTTTGCAATTTGTTCCCCAACGTTTTTGAAATTACCCCATGTATATTCCATGCAAAAAAAGATAATTTACCTGGAGAAGTCGAGCGACTAGTCAAACCCCTAGTGGTATCTAACATCTGTCGAAACTAATGAGATGCATCCTGGTAAAAAATTTAAGACTATATAAATGACTTTACAAATCTCAAAAAGGATATTAGTTCTTTAGGTATATCAAAGCTTGCGTCTTTGCTAGCGCCAGAGGCAAGTGTTTGGTCATTTTCTCTTGGCGTATGAGGCGGCTGTCGGTATTGGTTGGTACTCGGTAGTAATGGTTGTTGCCGCTGGAAGTAAGGTGGACTGTTAAAACTGTTTGGGTTTTGATTGCCTCTAGCTTGTGAGCTTTGAAGTACGTGGCTGTAAGTTGGGTACTTGTTCGCTGGGCTCGACTGTTGGTGACGTGGCAATCTAATCTGACTGTATCGCGAATTATTGGCTCTTCCACGAATCGCAGCAATAAGGTTGGATGCGAAGAGTCCAATATATTGTCGATTAATGTGCTTTGTATCATGAAGTACATCAGATCCTGCGGCGAGAAGATTGTCATGGCTTACAAGATGTACATTTGGAAAACTACTGCATTTGGCAATTAACTGCTCATTTATCTTTGTGATCGTTGACATCGGAATGTCGCCGCGTGGAAGCAGTGTCGAATATATTATTTTGCTTGTTGGGAATTTCGTTGCAGCCTCGGAAATCAGCGTGAGGAGATTGGATGTAATTTCGTCTATCGGGGTCGTAATCGTCAAGTCATTAGTCCCGGTATGAATTAACAGAAGTTGCGGCGTATCTTGAAGCTCGGTGAGAGTGGTTCTTGCCTGAGCAATAGTTGGACATCGGAAGTATTTTAATTTTTGATTAGGTGGGAACATCTTCTTCCTTTTTAAATATTTCCCATTTGAGTCGCATAGGAAAACGGCGTGAGCTGCGTTGGTGTTGACAGCGTTGGGTGGAGATTGTTCGAGGTTGTCATTTGTATGGGCTGGTGGTAAGGTATCTTTATCTTGTGGGTCGTCTGGTTCCCGAAGAGCAGAAAAACGATTTTCCGTGGGTAAATTAACAAGAAGCGGACCCGACGATTTTTGTTCTTCAAAAGATGTTTCTTGCATGATGCTAGCGTTTGCGGTGTTTTTGCACGTCTGAGGTTTGTCAGGTTCGGGTACAGGATTGTCC
>JAOARS010000195.1 GCA_025210415.1 Marinifilum sp.
AATCCGAATCCTTTTGAGATGTATGCCATGAATCTGCATGGATTTATATTGGGATTACTGGCCTTTTTCTTTGGCTTTATTTTCATTCTGGCAGGAGAAACTCTTCGAAGAACATTGATCAAATGGAAATGGCTATTTTTACTTATAGCAGTAGGATTGTATACAAGCCGTTTGCTAATTTTCCAGTTACAAGCACCAAATTACCTGATGGCAATAGAGTCGAACATTTGGATATTTGCGGTATTTGGATTTGCTTTCCAATACCTAAACAAAGCGAGCAAAGTTTTGACTTACCTAAGCGAAGCTGCCTACCCGGTTTATATTCTTCACATGGCGATGCTATTTGGTGCATCTTATCTGATAATTCCTTTGCAAATGCCTGTATTCTTACAGTTTGTATGCATCAACCTGATCACATTTGTTGGATGTTTTCTATTGTATGAGTTTGTGATTAAACGAAGTATTGTACTACGACCTTTGTTTGGGTTAAAAATAAAGCTGAAACCAAAATTAGAATTGCAAAAACAAGTTCCGTAATCGAAAAAATAAGACCATAGGAATGTCGGATGCATCCTTCAACACTTTTTGATGCTCTCACTTCCGTGAGAGTATCAATTGTTACAAGATGATTGTATCTTACGAATAACTGAGAGCATCACTTAAAGTGATACCCTCAGAATGAAAATAGCACAGAAAAACCACAAAATAAATGAATAAAAAAAGATTCAGGAAATCCAGTTACGGTACTCTGTACCTAATGGCTTAGCAATAACTAGCATCTATAAATATAACGCAAGTCTGTTGCTTGATTCTACATCTTGGTGCAGAGCACCATTACCTTTATAGATGAGATATTATTATGGATGTAGGTACAAGAGTACCGTAATATACAATGTAAAAATTCAAATCAAACCACAGAGAGGAGCATTTGCCCTGACATCAGTTTATTATTCCATACTAATATTCTATAGATATCAGGGCTAACGCCCCTATCCTTTTCTTATGAACTTTTCGTCTACGAAGGTGTCTGGGCTAACGCCCATTTTACTTGATATCCTCACTCTAAGTGAGGTTATCAATTCAAATTTAATTTCCAGTAATATTGGTAATCTCACTGGGAGTGAGAATACCAAGTTGAGGTACGTTGCGTTAGGGATTGAAGTGGATACCCCACAGCGAGGAACGAGCGAGGAGTAGAAACGGAAAGCCCGACCGACGAAGGAGGGAACGCCCTAAAAAGAGAACAAAAAACTTTCATGATGCAATGAGAATCACCAACAGAAATGAAAGTTTTTCGTAATTGTGTGATTTTGTTATTGTGTGAATGTGGAATAGGATTACCTACATAGGTTTTAACTACAGTAGCCATAGAATTTCACAACTTTTCTACTATTCAAACTTTTAGAGACTTTCAGAAAAAAAGGCCCAGGAAATCCTGAGCCTTTGTATTTTGAATTGAAATGCTTGTATTAGAACAAGTTTTCCAATAATGAATCTTCAACCAAGTTTGGAAGCGTAACTTTAAGGTCTGGACGACGCTCCATTTCGCGTTTGATTGCGAACATGGCCTCATCGTTTCTGGCCCAGCTTCTTCTTGCAATACCGTTGTTCACATCGTAGAACAACATGTTTTTCAAGCGAGCATCAGCTTCTGGAGTTCCATCAAGCAGCATACCAAAACCACCATTGATTACTTCTCCCCAACCTACACCACCACCATTGTGGATCGATACCCAGGTTGCACCTCTAAAGCTATCTCCAATTACATTATGGATGGCCATATCAGCAGTAAACTTACTTCCATCGTAAATGTTCGAAGTCTCTCTAAATGGAGAATCGGTACCACTCACATCGTGATGATCGCGACCTAATACAACTGGTCCAATTTTACCTTCGGCAATGGCATTGTTGAATGCTTCAGCAATTTTTGCTCTACCTTCAGCATCAGCGTAAAGAATACGAGCCTGAGATCCAACAACCATTTTGTTCTGTTTTGCATCCTTAATCCAGGTAATGTTATCCTGCATTTGCAATTGAATTTCTTCCGGAGATGATTCCATGATTTCCTGCAATACCTTCATTGCAATTTCATCGGTCATATCCAAATCTTCTGGTTTACCTGAGGTACAAACCCAACGGAAAGGACCAAATCCGTAATCGAAACACATTGGGCCTAAGATATCCTGAACATATGATTTGTAACGGAAATCGATACCATTTTCAGCCATGATATCGGCTCCTGCTCTTGAAGCTTCCAAAAGGAATGCATTTCCGTAATCGAAGAAATATGTTCCTTTGGCTGTGTGATTATTAATAGCAGCTGCATGACGACGCAATGACGCTTGAACTTTTTCCTTGAATACCTCTGGTTCTTCACGAATCAATCTGTTCGATTCCTCGAAAGTAACATCAACTGGATAGTATCCACCTGTCCATGGAATATGAAGTGAAGTTTGATCAGATCCTACGTGAATGAAGATTTCTTCTTTATCGAAACGTTCCCAAACATCAACAACATTACCAATGTATGCAATAGAAACCACTTCGCTCTTAGCCTGAGCTTCTTTTACACGGCTTACCAAATCGTCCATATTGTCAACCAAAACATCAACCCAACCTTGTTCGTGACGCTTGGTTGCTGCTTTAGGATTTACTTCGGCTGCAATGGTAATACAGCCAGAAATGTTACCTGCTTTAGGCTGAGCACCACTCATTCCACCCAAACCTGCTGTCAAGAAGATCTTACCCGATGGCGTTTCTCCTTTTTTCAACATTTTACGGAAAGCGTTCATTACCGTAATGGTAGTACCGTGAACGATTCCCTGTGGGCCGATGTACATGAATGAACCTGCAGTCATCTGACCATATTGTGATACACCTAGTGCATTAAATTTTTCCCAATGATCAGGCTTCGAGTAATTCGGAATAACCATACCGTTGGTAACAATTACACGAGGAGCACCTTTCGATGATGGGAACAATCCCATTGGGTGACCCGAATACATGTGCAAAGTTTGCTCATCGGTCATGGTCGCCAAATACTTCATGCAAAGCAAGTACTGCGCCCAGTTTTGGAATACCGCACCATTACCACCGTAAGTAATCAACTCTTCAGGATGCTGAGCTACTGCAGGATCCAGATTGTTTTGCATCATGAGCATGATACCGGCAGCTTGCTTCGATTTTGCTGGATACTCTTCGATTGGACGAGCATACATTTTGTATTCCGGCTTAAAGCGATACATGTAAATACGACCAAAATCCAATAGTTCCTGTGCAAATTCAGGCGCCAATTCAGCATGCCACTCTACCGGAAAGTATCGCAATGCATTGCGAATAGCCAATTGCTTTTCTTCTACCGATAAAATGTCTTTTCTTTTAGGAGCTCTGTTGGCATCCTTTGGATATTCTCTTTTTGCAGGCAATTCTGATGGAATTCCCTGTAATATTTGTTCTTGAAATGTCATTTTGATTCTCTCCTATTTTACGATAAAAGCTCTGTTCTTCACAAACTCAACCATTGCATTGATATCATCTTTCAACACGCGGTCATCTTCCAATTTGTCAACCTTAGATCTGATGATATCAAAGTTCTTTTCGATGATATCAGACAATCTGTTTGGTCTTCTGAATTCGATTGCCTGAGCAGCATACATCAACTCAATGGCAAAGATTTTCTCAAGGTTACCCAAAATCTGGTTGAACTTACGTCCTGAGATAGATCCCATAGAAACGTGATCTTCCTGTCCTAATGAAGTTGGAACACTATCAGCTGATGGAGGGAAACACAATGATTTGTTTTCAGTTACCAAAGCTGCAGTTGTATATTGAGGAATCATGAAACCTGAGTTCAATCCTCCACCGTTTGTCAACAAACGAGGCAATCCATATTTTCCTTCCAATAATAAATAACATCTTCTATCAGCAATATTACCTAGCTCTGAAGCTGCCAATGCACAATAATCAATTGCCATAGCCAATGGCTGTCCGTGGAAGTTACCACCTGAAATTGCTTCAGTCTCGCTCAATACGATTGGATTATCGGTAACAGAGTTCATTTCGATTTCTGCCATTTGCTTCACGTGAGCAAATGCATTTCTCGATGCTCCGTGAACCTGAGGAATACAACGCAATGAATAAGGATCCTGTACACGCTCACAATTGCTATGCAATGCCAAGTTTTCCGATTCATCCAATAACATGCGCATACGCTCTGCTACCTGAATGTTTCCTGGGAATGGACGAATTTCGTGCTATGCTGATTTGTAAGGAGCTGCACTTCCCATGAATCCTTCCAAACTCATTGCTCCGGCAACATCTGCCAAGTCAAGCAAGTATTCCATTCTGTGCAGACCTTTAAT
>JAOARS010000196.1 GCA_025210415.1 Marinifilum sp.
TAACAATTCCTGCTATTAGTACGATTACGAATATTGCCCCAAATAATGCTCTTGTAAAAAAGTTCCCCACGAGAAAAGAATTAATAGTTCTGTTGATGCAAAGGCATCAATCTGTTTTGTTAGTGTTTCAGCTTTCAAAAGTAGTGTTTTTTCATGACTTATTTTAGAAACATCTTTTGATAAGCGAACTTTACAATACTCGAACGACTGTTTGTCAGCAGATTTTTTATTTGTATCAAAAAGAAAAAGCTGAATTGCCATAGGCAACTCAGCTTTGTAAATATTCTGTACAAACAGTTTAAACTGCTTTACTTTCATTGTCGTCTTTTGGAGGTTTGATGGTAGGAGGAACAATTTTCTTTTCCTCAACCTGTTCTTCTTTACCAAAATTTCTTTTCCCAAATATTTCTTCAAGGTCTTCACTAAAGATTACTTCACGTTCCAGAAGAAGTTCAGCCAGTTTATTGTGCTTTTCTTCATTGTCGCGAAGAACTTGTTTAGCTCTTTCGTAGCTGTTCTCAATCAAAGTTTTTACTTCCTGGTCGATTAATTCAGCTGTTTTCTCGCTATATGGTTTCGAGAAAGAATAATCAGATTGGCCAGAAGAATCGTAATAACTTACATTACCAACTTTATCGCTCATACCAAAGATTGATACCATAGCAATTGCTTGCTTGGTTACTTTCTCCAAATCGTTTTGAGCACCAGTGGATACTTTTCCAAATGTAATTTCTTCGGCAGCTCTACCTCCAAGAGTAGAACACATTTCGTCTAACATTTGTTCCTTGGTCGTAATGCTTCTTTCCTCAGGAAGATACCATGCAGCACCGAGTGCTTTACCACGGGGAACAATGGTAACTTTAACCAAAGGATGAGCATGTTCCAGCAACCATGAAATAGTTGCATGGCCAGCTTCGTGATAGGCAATTGTTTTTTTCTCTTGCAAAGAAATAATTTTGTTTTTCTTCTCAAGGCCACCAATAATACGATCGATAGCATCGAGGAAATCTTGTTTCTCGATGATGTCTTTTTTCTTTCTTGCGGCAATCAAAGCTGCTTCATTACAAACATTGGCAATATCAGCACCAGAGAATCCGGGAGTTTGTTTTGCAAGGAATTCTTGATCGATTTTTGGATCAAGTTTCAGAGGTTTCAAGTGTACGTTGAAAATTTCTCTACGCTCATTCAAATCAGGCAATTCAACATGAATCTGACGATCGAAACGACCTGCACGCATTAATGCACGGTCAAGAATATCTGCACGGTTGGTAGCAGCCAAAATAATAACACCAGAATTGGTATCGAAACCATCCATTTCCGTTAACAGCTGATTCAATGTATTCTCACGCTCATCATTCGATCCCATGTTAGGGTTTTTACCACGAGCACGACCAATTGCATCAATCTCATCGATAAATACAATACATGGTGCTTTTTCTTTTGCTTGCTTGAACAAATCGCGTACACGACTTGCACCAACACCAACAAACATTTCAACAAAATCGGAACCCGACATGCTAAAGAATGGCACGTTAGCTTCACCTGCAACAGCTTTTGCCAATAAGGTTTTACCAGTTCCCGGAGGTCCTACAAGCAAAGCTCCTTTAGGGATTTTACCACCTAATTTTGTATAGCGTTGCGGATGTTTCAAGAACTCAACAATCTCTTCAACTTCTTGTTTTGCTTCGGCTAAACCAGCAACATCGTTAAAATTTACATTGATATTAGATTCCTTGTCGAATACTTTTGCTTTCGATTTGCCAACGTTGAAGATGTTACCACCGCCACCACCGCCACCGGCACCACGACTCATTCTACGGAATACATAGAACCAAATACCAATGATCAGTGCAAATGGAAGTATCCAACCAATAAAATCACCAAAGTAATTTTCGTGAGTTGTATATTCAGGTTCAATCCTGTCGTATTCAGATATTCTTTCCTGAGCTTTATCCAATTGTTCTGCAAATTGCTCGATAGAACCAATAGGAAATGTGTAATGCGGGCCTGCTTTGGAAGGTGAATCAAAACTTGATTCGAAAAGATCAGGGTATTTGTCTAAGCTTTCTTTTCTTAGGTAGACATTAACCTCTAACAGGTTTCTGACTACAACAATTCGATCAACATCTTGGTTGCGAATCATTTCGTTTTTAACCTTTTGCCAACTGGTTTCTTTCGGACTTTGTCCTAAATCCAACAAATTAAGGGCAATAAAGGCCACCGCAATTAAGCCATAAATCCAATAAGCATTGAATTTAGGAGGCTTAATCATGTTGTTCCCATTTTTCCCTTTTGAAAAAGGAGATTTATTTTGATTACTATTCTCTGTCATTCTTTTTAGTTAAAGGTTATTGATTCGGCTGAGGATCCTCAATTCGGGTTAACTGAGCATCGGCCCATAAACTTTCTAATTTATAAAAATCTCTATATTCTTTTTGAAAAATATGAACTACTACATCAGCATAATCCAATAGAATCCAATGTGCATTCTGTAGTCCTTCTTTTTTCCATACTTTTTCATTTATTTCTTCTCTAACGTAATCTTCAACAGAATCAGCTAAACCTAAAACATGTGTATTTGATGTACCGTTGCAGACTACAAAATATTTACATACCGAGCTGTCAATATTTCTTAAATCTATTTTTACGATGTCTTCTGCTTTTTTCTCTTGCAATCCTTCAATAATAGCCTCAACAAGCTCTTCTGAGTTATACTCCTGCTTTTTTGTCATATTTTAATTTTACTTACAAAGATAATTTTTTTTTATTCTGAATAACTTTGTTTTGCACATTGCTTGCTTAAAGGGTGATAATTTACATTTAGCTTTTTTTGATTCTTTTAATTGACCATATACCCTTCACAACATAGTTTCATCTTTCTTTCTATTTTTGTGCTGTAGGAATATCTGAATGTTTAAAGATAGTAATTCCGTAAATCATAAACCAACAAGCAATTACATGCAACGAAAATTATTTACTCCCCAATTAATTGTACGCAAAAACGAGATAAATTCCACAAATAATTTTGCATTGGAATTGATAAAATCCGAAAATTCTGCAGCTGGCACTGTCGTTTTGACATTAAATCAGACAAAAGGCCGCGGACAGCAAACAAATTCTTGGGAAAGTGAAAGTGGCAAAAACCTTACCATTAGTATCATTCTGCGACCAGAATTTCTGCCAATAACTCAACAGTTTCAAATTTCGATGGTGATTTCGCTTGGAGTTTATGATTATTTAAGGCAATATGTAAACGGTGTGGCAATAAAATGGCCCAATGATATTTATGTGGGTGATAAAAAGATAGCCGGAATCTTGATTGAGCATTCCATTATGGGATCGGTTTTGAGCACTTCGGTGTGTGGCATTGGTTTAAACATCAATCAAACAAAATTTATATCGAATGCACCAAATCCCATTTCACTGTCAAATTGTACCAGGAAAGCTTACGATTTGGAAAAGGAACTCGTGAAATTATTGGAATGTATTGAGAGTAGGTATTTTCAACTGAAAGATGGTTTTACAGATCAGTTAGAGAAGGATTACTTGAACACCATGTATCAGGTGAACGAAGTGCATACTTATCAGGATGAAAATGGTATTTTTAAAGGAAAAATTGTTGGGATAACTGAATTGGGGCAGTTGCGAGTTGAAGCAGATGGAGAGGAGAGAATCTATAATTTTAAAGAGGTCAGTTTTATTGAATGAATAAGAAGCTTCCAAATATTTGATGGAGCTGTATCAAAATGTTTTTAAAGTGCCTGAGATTTTCATATTTGAATTTTATCTCGGAAGGTTACAAATAAAAAAGGCTCAAAAAGCTATTTTGATACAGCTCCTTTATGTATTTACAGTTTAATTTCACATTCAACTAATATTGGATATTTTGGAGGTGCTCTTTCTCAACAGCCATTTCTAGCGGTGTAATATTTTAATGCTTAACCCTTTTTGTGCAGACCAACCTTCTTTATCAGTCAGGCTGATAAAAAAATGGTAATCTCCTTCATCCAACAAAGCACCTCCACTTTCGGAAGGAATAGAAATGGATACGCTTGTTTCATATTCACTCAACCCTTTGGGGATAGAGTAATCATCAATAAAAACAAAGGGATTAACGGGTTCTTTAACCGGATCCATATCACATTCGGTAACTTCGGTACTGTGCGAATGATGATCGAAATTATTATGAATATCGATGCTGTACGAACCCAATTCGGCATTATCAGAGAATCGAAGTTTTAATACAAATGCTTCTCCAAAATACAGGGTCTCGCAATTCTTAGGAAATGCATCATCAAAACTGATATCAATTGTTGGTTTTATCGAATCAACATCGTTTTCATCGCTACAAGCTGGTGCAAGTAACACCAAAAATGCGATTAGAATAAGTATATTTTTTCTGCTCATATCGTCAAATTATAAAAAAGCCAGCAGAATGCTCATCCTGCCGGGCTTTTAGCCTGAGTTCGATTTACAACGCCTCAATTATTTCAATTTCTGCTTCGGCATCCGTTTGATTACCTTCCATATCGGTAACAATAAAATCAAAGTGATAATCACCAGGTTCAGCATCCAAATCTATTTCAAGGTGTTCGTGAAAAGTTGTATTTCTTAATCCTGAAAATTTAGTATAAATAGTATCAATTTCCCATTCTTCGTGTTCACCCTCTTCACCATCTTTGTGATGTTCGCCCTCAGGATGAAGTCTTACTTGAATTTTATCGATTTTACCTTCTGCTACAACTTCAATTTCCATATGAAGTTCTTCTCCAATTTTTGCAGTGCGTTCGTTTCCATGACTTTCGCCTTCACCCAATTCCAATATAGTGATTTCTGGTTTAGCATTAGGATCATCATCGTCATTACATGCCGTGAATAAGCTTACAATTCCTAAAACCATTGCAAATAAAATAACTTTCTTGTTCATGATATTATTGTATTAATTGTTTAATATTAAATTTTGCCTGAGAATGGGATGCTAACATTCAAAATGAAATTTCTTCCCGGCTCAGGTACGTTTATCAGCCTGTAAAAGCTAGTATGATTAAAATATTTTGTATGTAACAGGTTTTTTACCTGCATTGAAATTTTTACTTTTTGTTTTCCCATTAGGATATCACCACCAAATCCAAGGTTAACAAGTTGGTAACCATCAGTAGGCTCTTCAGGAGGAACAACTTTATTCTGAGAAGCTGTAAGTTGGTAATCAAAAGATAAATAAGCATTTTCGATAAATGAAAGCTTACTTCTATTGTATTTTATACTGAAAATGGCTGAAGCTGGAGGCGAAAAGGGAAGCGTAAAGCCTTTTTTCTCGCCCGATAATTGCTCTGAGTAAA
>JAOARS010000197.1 GCA_025210415.1 Marinifilum sp.
GAGCAATTGCCCAGCCTCCCATACGGATACGGAACCATGCATAAGCCTGATCCTGATCAACTCCTAAACGAATTAGATTTTTCCTTTTGCACTCAGATTTTTTCCAATGGCACCAAATACAATACCTGAATTTATTGATCTTTAATAAACTATTGTACAAACTCCTTTAAGTCCGAAGTTAATATCTCTTCGATTTCGGCAAATTGATCTTTCGGAGTTTTGGTGTATAGCATTCCAAAAATAGAATACATTTTATAATCTATTTTTCTTAATTCCAATGGCTTAACAAATTTATTCAGTAATGCGTCGTAATCGAAATTAGTGATTTCTTTCGATGGAATTCCTGTTGAATTATCTAAAATTATCAATGAGTAAATTTCATCATCCATCTCCTCCATTATCTTATCCCAGTCTGGTTTAATGTTCTTTAAAAAACAATGATAAGGATTCAAATTGGTTGCCATATACGTTAAATCTGCAGTAGTACACCATCCTCCAAAACGCATGGGATTCACCTCAATAGGAATCAACACTCCGTTTTTATCAACTCGTACTTCAACATGCACTGGAAAGTTTTTTAGTTTGGCTTGAGTGCCCAAATCTTGTACAAACTGCTTAAATGGCTGTAAATAATCTTTAATGGTCTGCTTTGATGTATAATAAACTCTATCGCTCACATCAGTATCCGAAGAAAACAAATGTTTAGATACGCCCAATACAGTAGCTTCACCATTTTCATCAAAATAGGCATCGAAAGCAAATTCCTCCCCTTCAATAATCTCTTCAATCAAAAAACTTGATGCATTTACAACTTCGATAGGAAACAATGCCTGTGCTTCGGCAAACTCATCTTTAATTAATTGTTGAACTCGCGCCCAATCATCATCATTTAAAACCTTGTGAACTCCTAAACTTAAAAAACCAACCGCCGGTTTAATAATAAAAGGCATTGGTAACTCTTCCAGTTTGATCTCATCCAGCTCTTGCAAACCAACTTCGCGAAAAAAGAAGTTAGGATACATTTTTTGAATCAGTTTTCGAAACTCAACCTTATTTTTAAAGATATTGATGTATTCCGGCAATTTGGTAAAACCTAAATTCTTTACTACCCAATTAATTGAGTTTTCAGAATTTGTATACAATCTACTATTTGAATCATTCTGAAAATTTTGGATAATTTCAGCTGTACTTATTAAGCTCAATTCACCGTTTTCAGTAATCTTTCCAGTATCAAGAGCAGGAAAATTATATTTTCTAATTGTTTCTTTTAAGAAGTTCGAAACGTAAGGTTTATCCAATAAAATCATGTTAGGTGTAGTGTTTATTTGATGATGATGTGATTATTACCGCAAAGCTACAAAGAAAGCTTCAAGCTTCAATATCCAAAATAAAACTATATTTTTTATTTCAACGTTTCGTTACCATTTTTTAATCGAAATCAGGTTAGTAGATTTATACCAGCTTAAATATTGAGGGTGCAACTTTGCAACAAGTTATTTTTAAGCAGCTTGCAAACCAATGAACAATGACTAACAAACTATTATATCTAAAAATACTGTTTATTTACAATGATTAACTAAATTTCAGAATTGAAAACATTACAGAAATTAAATTGTGAAAGACAAAATACTCATTGCTTATTCCATTCCACAAAAAGGATATACAGAGTTGGGAAAATACTTTGATCTAATCTATCCTGACAAGGAATTTTTCTCGACCGAAGAAATAATCGATCGAATTCCAGATTGTGTAGCGCTACTTTCAATTTTTAACAAAGAGGTTCCCAAGCAAGTAATCGAAGCTGGTAAAAAATTGAAAATCATCAGTAATTATGGCGTTGGCTTTAACAACATTGATATCGAAACTGCATGTCAAAAAGGAATTGTTGTTTGCAATACTCCCCAAGCTGTTTGCGAACCTACTGCTGAACTTTGCCTGGCTTTAATCCTATCTCTTTCAAGAGGTATTGCAAAATGTCATTACGGATTAAAAACCAATCCTGATTTTGAATGGGGTGTTATGAAAAATTTAGGTACTGGTTTACAAGGAAAAACACTTGGAATTGTTGGAATGGGTAAAATTGGAAAGTCGGTTGCAAAAAAAGCCGAAGCCTTTGGAATGAAAGCAGCTTATTACAATAGAAATAAAATTGATGATTCACCTTATCGATACCTTAACTTTACTGATTTACTAGAACAATCGGATATTATCTCCCTGAATTGTCCTTTAACTAATGAAACACATCATTTAATTGGAGCCAGAGAGTTAGAGCTAATGAAAAAATCGGCTCTGTTAATTAACACAGCAAGAGGTTCGGTTGTTAACGAAACGGAATTGGTAAAGGCTTTAAAGGAGAATAAAATTGCTGGCGCAGCATTGGATGTATTCGAAAATGAACCTCAAATACATCCTGATTTGTTAAAAATGGATAATGTGGTGGTTGTTCCTCATATTGGTACAGCAAGCATTGATGCCCGAATAGAAATGGGAAAAGAAGCAAGTGAAAATATCCTTTCTTATTTAATTTATGGCAAAGAAAAAAACAGAGTAAATTAGTATTAACCAGAGTACGATTAAAAATATTTATCACAGAACATCAGATTTATTTAAGATTTGATTTAAAAAATCTGAAAGAATATCGGGATATTTAGAAACGTTTTTAATGTGAAGATTGGATGAAGATGATTTTTTCAAAAAATTTGCCTGCTTTTGGCATAAATTTCCTCAAATCCCCTCGAAATATCTCGATATTTCTTCGAAAATTTGAGAAAATTTCTACTCAAAATCAGTGCAAACTGTAACAATATTTTTAATCGAAATCAGGTTATAAAACTTCTAATAATCGAATGTAC
>JAOARS010000198.1 GCA_025210415.1 Marinifilum sp.
ATATTAAAAGAATTAACATTAAAGATTTGGCGTCAGAAGAATGCTAAATCTCAAGGTAAATTTGAGACCTATAAAATCAATAATATTTCAACAGGTACTTCATTTTTAGAAATGCTTGATATTCTTAACGAGCAGTTGATTAATGATGGACAAGAGCCTGTAGCATTTGATCATGAATGTAGAGAAGGTATCTGCGGAATGTGTAGCTTGTTTATTAACGGACGCGCTCATGGACCTGATGATGATATCACAACTTGTCAGTTGCACATGCGTAAGTTCAAAGAAGGTGAAACAATTACTATCGAACCTTGGAGAGCCGGAGCATTCCCGGTAATCAAAGACTTGATGGTTGATCGTACTGCTTTCGAGAAAATCTTGCAATCGGGAGGTTATATCTCGGTAAATACTGGTGGTGTACCTGATGGTAACGCTATTCCAATTTCTCAGGACGATGCTGAGGAAGCTATGGATGCTGCTGCCTGTATTGGTTGTGGTGCTTGTGTTGCAACTTGTAAAAACTCATCGGCTATGTTGTTCGTTTCAGCTAAAGTATCGCACTTGGCTAAACTTCCACAAGGTCGTGTTGAGGCTTCTCGTCGCGCAAAGAATATGGTTGCAAAAATGGACGAAATGGGATTCGGTAACTGTACAAATACCGGAGCTTGTGAGGTAGAATGTCCTAAGGGAATTTCTATCGCGAATATCGCTCGTTTGAACCGTGAGTTCTTATCAGCAAAAATTAAGGATTAATTTAGACTGAAATCCAAATATGCAGAGCGTTGCCTTCGGGTAACGCTCTTTTTTTTGCAAAAAACTGTTTAATATTGGTTAACCTTAGCAAGTTCGCATCTAGCCCTCACTACAAATTTGTCAAATTCCCTCTAAAATTACTAATCAAGAATATATTGTAACTCACGGATAAAAGCTTGTCATTTCACTCGAAAAAATAATGGTATCCATAAATATTCAACTTTTCATCAAAAATACAATAATCAGGATTTCGTCCATAGCATGTTGACTATCAAGCCTACTTCTCTTATTTTATATTGTACATTAAAAAAAATATTAAATTTTGTAAGGAGGAGCGATATGAGGGGATCAGTACACAAATTTCAAGGCATTTTTATCATTTTAATAGCGATAATTTTCACAAATATATATCGAGTTAATGCACAGTATCAGATAGAACATAAATTAATTGGATTTCTTCCTACCCAAGAAATTTTTGAACCACTGCTGGCCGATCCGAGATCGCCACACTTCTCGGCATCGCTGCAAACTTTTAAAGAGGATGGACAAACCAGAACCATTGCTGCTGTAAACCTGGGAACCAGCTTTGCTCTTTGGGGATGGAATGCATTAGGTGGCAAATGGCAATTGGGATTGGAAACTGGTGTATTTTCTATTTTTGATCTTGATGCACCTTCGGATGATTTAATCAATTCTGATTTTAGAGTTGGTATTCCGCTTAGTTTGAGATATGGTGCACTTTCCATGCAAGCAAAAATATACCACCAAAGTTCACATTTAGGCGATGAGTATTTATTGCGAACCCAAACAGAAAGAGTGAATTTATCTTATGAAGGAATAGATGTGTTGGTATCGATAGATATGGGCAAAGCTTTGCGCATTTACGGAGGTGGAGGCCGACTGATTAAAAGTTCGCCTGATTTGAAAGAAAAAAGCTGGCATGCTGGTGCAGAACTGGTAAGTCCGGGAGCCATTTTTGGCAAAGTATACCCATTGGTTGCATTCGATTTTCAGAGGTTCGAAGAAACCAGTTGGAACAATAACTATTCACTTCGTGCAGGTTTCGAAATAAAAAGCAACAAATTTGCCAACCGCAAACTATTGCTATTGTTTGAATCGTTTAAGGGAAATTCACCCAACGGACAGTTTTACGATATGGCTATTCAAACCACAGGTGGCGGAATTCATGTGTTTTTTTAAAAGATATTTGTGCTAATGCCGAACTTTATTAAAACATTTATAAAATGTGTTATTTTAATAAGCTAAGTTCGATTTAAGTTTCTGAACAGGTATCATCGATGTATCTTTGCTGCACTCATAAATTTCCACATGGAAAATTCCATCATTTAAATTCCCAATTTCGCGAGCTGCTGATTTTGATAGATCGATGATTCTCCCCTTAACAAAAGGACCTCTGTCGTTAATTAAAACAATTACAGAACGTTTGTTTTGCAAATTGACTACTTTACCCATGTACCAAAAGGAAGGCTTTTGTGTGCTGCTGTAAATCGATCTTGATGAAATATCTCACCCGAAGCAGTTCTTTTGCCTTCGAAAGCATTTGAATAGAAACTCGCTTTTCCCTTTTCACGATAGGCCTTTTTTTCCTGAGATTTTACAGAAAAGAAAATGAAATTGAGAAATATGATTATACAAATTATTTTCATCGGTTTGCCTAATGTGATCATGAGAGAAAAATGACAAAAAAATCCGACCCTAAGGCCGGATTTTATCTGTATCTGTATGTAGCAAATAGTTATTCGCCTCCTTCTTGTTGCATGTTCATTTCATATGCTTCTCTTGCTACTTTGTCAACCAATTTTTTCACAAAATACATATCATGCATCGAGCCAAATATTTCGTCAAGATCTTCAAGTGTATCTTCTCCGATTAATTCTGATAAGATCACTTCTGTTCCATCTGCAAATGTAATTTTGATATCGAATCCTCCACGGCAGAATGCGTCATCTGATTCATCATTTTCACCTTCTCCCTCTTCTCCTTCCTTTGTATCATCTTCAAGAACTGTAATTACGGCTCCTTCTTCTAATTCACCATCGCGGTAAACCATGTATTCATCACTTGATGAATTCTTAACAATTTTAATATTACCTATGGTTAAAGTATATTCATACTCCGATTCTTCTCCATCAACTCCTCGAATGTATTCCACTTCTTCCATGTACAATACTTCATCATCTTTCTTTAAGTTGTAAGCAAATTCGGTAGTATCACCAAATTCAAGCATATGCCCTACAGAATAATCGTTGGCAAAGCCAAACTCCGATTTATATTCGAAATTCATAGCACTTGAAATGTTCCAATCAACAAAAATATCTCCAGCTTCTTCTTCTTCAATTTTAATGTCAGCATCTAACAAATAATCAAATTCAAATCCACCATTATTTAATACTGTTGACATATTGTACTGCGATGCAGCAATATTAAAGTCGTTATCTAACTCCGTATCACCATCTTCTTTAACGTGAAGCTTCCAAGGACGAGTTG
>JAOARS010000199.1 GCA_025210415.1 Marinifilum sp.
AAAACTCTTTTTGCCTTTTCATGAAAATTGTTCATGATTCAATTTTAAAAGTAATGAGCTTGCGGATTTCTATGGCACAACAATATTACGTTAGAAATTTTACGATATTGCAAAACTAGAAAATCAGCAAACTCTAATTAAGTCAAATTAAAAAACAACTGTTATGAAACGATTTTCACTCTTCTTAATGATGTTCTGTTTGGTTTTATGCACGTCCCAAACAATTCAGGCCCAGAAAAAAGATGATAAAAAGGAAAAACATGAGGTTCGTGTTAAAGTTAAAATAATTGAAGATGGTAAAGAAACCCTTATTGATACTGTTTTTTACGAGCATAAAGATCATGATGAAATCATGGAAATTATAGAATTAAAGGGGATGCCGGATTCTTTAATGAAGAAACATATGGTTTGGTATTCGGGTGATGATAAGAAACATGGAAAGCACAAGAAAATGATTCAAAGTTTTGTATTTAGTGCCGATTCTATTTTTGATGGCGATGCCTTAAAAATGATGAAGAAATTCAAGTTTTCTGATAAAGAGGGAAAAGTTTTTATCCATTCTGATGATTATTGTATCGAAAAAGACATTCATGTTGAGATGCTTCATGGGGGAAAACACAAAATGCATATGATTCCTCATCGTGGAATAAAAGGCGAAAAAATGATCATTATTGATGATTCTGACGATGTTGAAATAAGTGATGAGGATGGTGTGAAAATCATTAAAATAAAATCTTCGGGCAATGATAATGTTTGGATTGAAAAATATGGTGAACACGAAGTGGATGTTGAGGTTACCGTAGAGGACAAGGATAGAAAGAAAGTGAAGAAAGTCAAGAAGAAAAAGCTAAAGAAAGATAAGGATAGTAAAGAATAAGAATTAATTTTCTCATAAACAGAAAAAAGCTTTTAGCTAATGAATTTTAGCTAAAAGCTTTTTGTTTTAATATCTTAAGTATGTTGTGATTTTAAAGAGTCACTCCCTATTTACATGATCAATTTGTATCCTTTTCCATGAACATTTATAATTTCAATACTTGGCTCTTCCTTTAAATGTTTGCGAAGTTTTGTAATGTAAACATCCATACTACGGGCATTAAAATAATTATCGTCAGACCAAACGGTTTTTAAAGCCAAATTGCGTTCCAATACCTTATTTACATTGTTGCAAAGTAGCTTTAGAAGTTCTGATTCTTTGGTAGTAAGTTTAATTGTAGTATCACCATCAATCAAGTGTTGCTTTTTAGCATCGAAAGTATAACGTCCCAGTTTAAATTCTTCCTGATTGTTTTCCGATTTAACTCCTGCAGTTCTTCTAAGTACAGCTTCAATTCTAACCAACAGTTCTTCCATACTAAAAGGTTTGGTCATATAATCATCGGCTCCAAGTTTGAATCCTTCCAGCACATCTTCTTTCATCGATTTTGCAGTTAGAAAGATAATCGGAATTTCGCTGTTGATTAATCTAATATCTTTTGCAAGGGTAAAGCCATCGCGATAAGGCATCATGATATCGAAAATGCATAGATCGTAAGGGTTTCTCAGGAATTCATCGTAAGCTTTATCACCATCTTCGCAAAGTGTAGTGTTGTAATTTTTAGCAATTAAATATTCTTTAAGCAAAAGGCCTAGATTTGCATCATCTTCGGCTAGTAAGATTTTAACTTGTTCCATTGCATCTATTTTTTTAAAGGAAGATATACTTCAAATTTTGATCCCTTTTCAAGGACACTCTCTACATTAACTTCACCATTGTGTGCATCAACCACTTTTTTAACGTAGGATAAGCCTAAGCCAAAGCCTTTAACATTATGCACATTTCCGGTATGAACACGGAAAAAACGTTCGAAAATCATTTTTTGATCTTCTTTTGATATTCCAATACCATTATCAGTAATAGAAATAACAATTCCCTTGTCCTTGTTTCTGGTACTGATACTAATTTCGGGTGTGTCCTTGCAATATTTAATTGCATTGTCCAATAAATTGGAAACAACATTGCTAACATGAACTTCGTCGGCCATAATTAAATCCTGGCTGGCATCGAGGTTTTGATACATGTTACCACTTTTATCTTCAACCCTAATAGTAAAGTTAGGTAATAAATTTTGAATTATCTTATGAACATTAATAGGTTTCAGCTTTAGCTTCATTCTTGCTTCGTTGAAAATGGCCATTTGTAACACCTTCTCAACCTGGTAAGTCAATCTTTTACTCTCATCGTTAATGATTTTAGCAATATGATCGATAAATGTAGGTGTAGTAGTTACACTATTATCTTTTAGCATTTGTGAAGCCAGCGAAATGGTCGAAATCGGAGTTTTAAATTCGTGAGTCATGTTATTGATAAAATCATTCTTGATTTTTGACAACTTTTTCTGACGGAAAATAATAAATATCGTGAAAGCACTACAAAGTATCAAAACCAAGGTAAGCAAAAACGATGGCAATAGCATCGAGTAGGATTGAATCAAATACCTTTGCTGTCCTGGAAAATATACATGCAATAAATTCGAACTTGCAAAATATACATCATTGGGGAATAAATATTTTGTATGTCTGTGAGACGAAGGATTTCTGAAATAATTTTTTGATGCAGCCTCGAATTTTAAATTGTTAACTTTTACTGCATATTCGAAATTTAATTTGATTCCATTGTCTCTAAGCTTTTGCTCTATTAATTTAGGCAGTGAATTCAGGTCAATTCTATCTTTAAGTTTTAGATTTTCATTTTGCAATTTGGCAGCAAGTTGCCCGTACTTACCACTACTGCTTGCCAGTGTTTTGTTGAATTGCTTTTGTAGATTTGCAAATCCTCCAGGCTTTAGGTATCCTTCTGCGATATTAATATTTTTATTCTTATGAGATATCCCTATGATTGCTTTGTCATGTTTGGTATCCATAGGAATTGTAAATGTTAGCGTAGAGCTTTCTGTAATAACTGCAGATTGTCCTGTAAGGTCGGCACTACCTGAACCATTTCCTTTTAAAATCATTTGCACTTCTTCATCGTGTTCCAATTTTGAAACTACCTGATCTAATGCTTTGCTAACTGTAAGATCGAATTGTTCTTCTTTAAGTTTTGAGGCCGATTGAAAGTATTTTATTTGAACCAATATCAATCCAAACAATGATATACACAAAACAATCGTAACCAACCAAATGTATTTCTGATTCATCTGTTTATAA
This sequence comes from Marinifilum sp., assembly GCA_025210415.1. Lineage (GTDB taxonomy): Bacteria > Bacteroidota > Bacteroidia > Bacteroidales > Marinifilaceae > Marinifilum. The sequence continues at coordinate 3,190 of JAOARS010000199.1, forward strand.
TTTTCTTCCGTTTGTCATCCCGATAATTATCGGGGGAAGCCACAAGCTTAAAATAATCATTGCTGTTGTACACCAATAGCTCCTTACATCCGCAGGCATATTGCTTAAGTATCACGCAAAGAACGCAAAACAAAAATATCATTTCACCCATTTGAATGAAAAACAATTGCCTTAATCCTTTATTGCAAAGGACGCAAATAAAAATCCTTACGGATTTTAGGAGTTACCAGGGTAATTATTTTTAATCTTGCTTGTTTCATGTATACAAAGATAAAAAAATCATGATCCGACAATCAGTACTTAACAATCTTTAACACAAGAGATGTATAAGGT
>JAOARS010000200.1 GCA_025210415.1 Marinifilum sp.
ATTTTTTATTGGGAGTCTGAACTATACGACAACTGACAACCGACAACTGACAACCGATAACCAAACTACCCTTCAGTAATAATTCTTTTAATCACTCTTAGCTTATGTGTATAACGCTTGGTATCAACATTAAAAATTCCTTGATGATCAACATTATCGATTCTTACCTTACCAGATGCATGAATAATTTTATGTCTGTCCCAAATAATACCAACATGAGTAATCTTCCCTTCTTCATTATCAAAAAATGCCAAATCGCCAGGCAAAGCTTCTTCAACAAAAGTTAAAGGTTCGCCAACCATAACCTGTTGACTTGCATCTCTTGGTAAACCAATACCATTCAATTTGTAAACAATTTGAGCCAAACCAGAACAATCTATTCCATAAGGGGTTCTCCCACCCCACAAATAAGGAGCATTAAAATATTTTAGAGCAGCTTCAATAATTGAATCTCGTACATTTTCATCTGCTCCATTACCTGTTACTTTTCCTTGGTAAAAATACTTTTTCTCACCTATTTTAAATGATTTTTCTTCACGATCACAAAATGGAAATGAACTTCCCGGTACAATCAGTTTATTTGAATAATCTTTCTCCTGAAAAACAAGATTAAAGGTATCGTTTGCAACTGCTGAAAGCTGTTTGTCAAGCAAGCCATAAAGCTCCTCATCAATAATACTTATCATTTTGGTATCAACCCAACCCTCGTAGTTATCGTATGCCAAACGCACCTTACTCCAGTTCTCAACTTCCTCAATAATCCGGAAATGTTCACCAAACAAAACTTGGGTAACCATTTCGCTTTTTTCAGCAGGTTCTCTCCGTACTGGAATAATACTTAAATCGGAAATTCCGTAGTTCATTTATAAGTTGCTTAATAGATTGTAATCAATCAAATATAAAAAATATAATTATGTTTTTACATTTACTTTGATATATTTACGCTGCATATCGCTGGTAAAAGAAAGGAATAAATATTTTTTACCAAAAAATATTCAATTAATTTTATAAAAAGAATTTCAACATTTCTAAAATTACATTAAGTCAGAATAGAATGAATAAATACTTTAGGTTAATTCGACAAAACTTAAGTAACATTTATCGATTTTCCATTACCACGATAACAATTGTACTTATTATGCTTCTCTTCCCTAACACCGGGAACTTTAAGTATGAATATCAAAAAGGCAAGCCGTGGATGCATGAAACTCTTATTGCTCCATTCGATTTTTCAATTTTAAAAACCGAAAAGGAATTGAATCAGGATCGGGATAGTATTTTGAATCGATTCAGCCCTTATTTTAAAGTTGATACATCGGTTTATCCAAATATGCTCGAAAGATTCAATAAGAATTTTGAAAAAAAATGGAACAAATTCGAAAAATCATCAGCCTTTAAAAAGTTAAATTTTTCTGAAAAAAGAAGAGGTGCTGAAAAACTTCTGTGCTATAACTACCTTAAAACAAACCTTAAAAACTATTATGAAATAGGCATTGCTGATTTTCAAAATGAAAAACTTCAGTACAACTATCAACTACCCGAAACCATTAATAAATCCAGAAACAACATTAATGAAAAAGTAGCTACAAAAGATATTTATTCTGCCCGAACTGCTTATGAAAATATCAATACAAATTTAAAGTCAGATTATAGCAATCCTGTTTTTCAGAGTTTTATTCAAAACTTAAACCTCGATTCATATTTAGCTCAAAACCTATTTTACGACAAAACAGTATCAGACCAAGTTAAAAACAGTATGCTTTCCAATATTTCTTTTACCAAAGGAAAAGTTGACAGAGGCACCAGAATAGTTTTAGTTGGCGATATTATAGATGATGAGACTTTTCTGATTTTAGAATCGCTAAAAAAAGAACATGAAAATATTTTAGGCTCATCGCAAAGTCATTATCTAATTGTTGGAGGACAAGCACTATTAATAATCTCTTGTATTGTTCTTCTGTTTTTATACTTACGCAATTTTAGAAAACAAATATTGCACGACAATAAAAAGCTATTATTCATATTCTTACTAGTTCTCTTATTTGTAGCACTTACAAGCTTAATACTACAATTTCCTAAAATCAACATTTACATTTTACCATTTGCACTTATCACTATTGTGGTACGTACATTAATGGATAGCAGAACAGCCCTTTTTGTATTTATTATTACGGTATTAATTACCGGATTCTTAGCTCCTAACGGATTTGAATTTGTATTTCTTCAATTGGCAGCAGGTATTATGGCCATTTATAGTTTGCCACGATTGGAACGAAGAGGCCAGCTTGTATTAACTGCTATTATTACATTCTTTACCTACAGTGTTGTCTATTTCGCTTTCGCGATAACCCAAGAAGGTAGCATTGAGGAGATAGAATGGTTCAATTTTGTTTGGTTTGCCATTAACGGATTACTCTTAACTTTTTCTTATTCCCTGATTTATATTTTCGAGAAACTATTTGGCTTCTTATCAGATGTAACCCTAATTGAGCTATCTAACCAAAATCACCCATTGCTACGTCAATTAATTCAGCATTCACCCGGTACATTCCAACACAGTTTACAAGTGGCTAATCTTGCCGAAGCTGCAATAAACCATATTGGAGGAAACCCATTGCTAGTAAGAACCGGTGCGTTGTATCACGATATTGGAAAGATGAAACACCCCATTTATTTTATCGAAAATCAAATGTCGAACAAAAATCCACACGATGACTTGGAATTCGATAAAAGTGCTCAAATTATTACCGATCATGTAAAATATGGCGTGAAGGTTGCAAAAAAACACAAGTTACCTCAACAAATAATCGATTTTATTGAAACACATCATGGTGCCGGAAAGGTAATGTACTTTTATACATCTTTTAAAAACAAATATCCTGACAAAGAAATTGATGAAGAAAAGTTTAAATATCCCGGACCAGATCCTTTTACAAAAGAAACAGCCGTGCTTATGATGGCTGATGGCATTGAAGCAGCATCGAGAAGTTTAAAGGAAAAAACTCCGGAAACCATTCGCACGTTAATCGATAAAATAATTGACAAACAAGTTAAAGAGAATCGATTTGCTCATGCTGATATTACATTTAAAAATATTAACGAGATTAAGGAGATTTTTACTAACAACTTGATAAATGTTTATCATGCAAGAATAGAATATCCAAAAGAAAAAACTGAATCTTAAGTAGGTTTAAATTATGTCTAAAATGGAATTTGTATAAAGCAAATTCCATTTTTTTTGAGAGAGTATTTTTTGTAACTTATAGATTGTGAACAAGTTTATTCGTAAGCTTACACTCTTGATTAATAATTTGAGGCATAACACCTGTTAAATACATAATCTTTACCCAAAATCCTACAATTATGATACGATTTAGAATATTTTTCCTTGGATTAATAGCATCAACCTTATTGGCCGTTTCGTGTCAACCTAAAAAAAAGGTCGAAGAAAAAAAAACTTACGATACGGTGATACAACGAAAATTGGCTAATTATGCCGAAGTTAAATTATCTGCTGATATCACTATACTTTCCCCTGAACAAATAAAACTATTTTCTCATTTAATAAAAGCAGCCGATGCAATTGACGAATTGTATTGGATGCAAGCTTATGGCAACAAAAATGCATTTTTAAATAGCATTAAAGATCCCGATATGAAACAATATGCCAAAATTAATTATGGCCCTTGGGATCGTTTAGATGGTTTTAAACCATTTACCGAAGATTTTCCGCCCCGCCCTTTGGGAATTGGCTTTTTCCCGGCAGATATTAACCAGGAAGAATTTTTCCAACTTAATAATGATGAGAAATACAGTCCTTTCACTAACGTTATCAGAGATGCAAATGGAAAATTAAAAGTTATTCCTTTTCGTGAAGCATACAAAACACAATTGGAACTAGGAGCAAATCATTAAAACAAAGCTGCTTCGTTAGCCGAATCAGATGATTTTAAAGAATACCTGCTGCAAAGAGCTAAAGATTTAACTTCTGACGATTTTTCGAAAAGCGATAAACATTGGCTACAACTTAAACATAACAAGTTAGATTTTATTGCCGGGCCAATTG
>JAOARS010000201.1 GCA_025210415.1 Marinifilum sp.
AAAACTAATGGCTACAGGCTTTTCAGCAAGCATTTTTTTTACCTCTTGAAAGCCATTTACAATTGTTTCCAAACAAGAATCCAAATGGTGAGCATTGGAAGGTTTGCGAACTGGTTTAATAATTTCAGTTCCAGCTTTTATTGCTGAAAAAACAAAATTTGTTCCGCCTGCATCAAGTGTTAATACGACTCTATCGTCATTCCATATATTCATTTGTGTTTTTACTTTCGTTTATAAAATGATAACCCCAGGATATAGCCGATACAAACCAGTGTGACTATAAAACCTGCCATCAGTGAAAAAATATCAGCAACAGCTCCAAAAACTACAGGAACAAATGCCCCCCCAATAATTGCTGTTACCATTAATCCGGAAATCTCATTGCTACGTTCCGGCATAGCATCAATTGTAATTGAAAACAGTAATGGAAAAATATTGGCAAAACCCAAACCAATAACGAATATGGCAACAAATCCCATAACAGAACCTGGAGCTATAAAAAGTCCTGATATTCCCATTAAAGCAACTAAAGTTGTTATTTTCAGAAATTTCTTGGGAGACATCCAGTTCAGGATAATTCCTCCAAAAAATCGGCCTGCCATTAAAGCCAAAAAGAAGAATAAAGTTCCCCAAAGTCCTAATGTTTTGATATCAAAATTGAATTTGTGTTCCAGATAATTTGGCAGCTTAGCACTCATGCTAACTTCGGCTCCAACGTATAAGAATATGGCCAAAACCATAAAAAACACGTAAGGGTTTTTCAGCAAAGACAAAACTGATTTGAATGATGCCAACGTTTCTGAATCATCTTTTTTCTCATCAATTTTTACTGACCATAAATAAAAAATGGCTATCAATAAGATTAAAGCATAAATGGGAAATAGAATTTTCCAGTCTAAATTCCAATATTTTGCTGCAAGCAAAGGCAATAGTGCTCCTGATAATGAACCTATTGCTTTAAAAAATTGTCCAAAGGACAGATTCCGAGAATATTTTCCTTCCGGAGAAACATCTCTCATAATAGGGTTTCCTGCAACTTGTAAAATGGTTGCCCCTGTACCTAAAAGCAGCAGGGAGCCTAACAGTAGTCCAAAAGAAGAAAAATTTCCCAGAATGGGTAAGGTTAAGCCGGCCAAGGCTGCTATCATTCCCATAATTAAAACGGTTTTTTTCCCTTTCCTGTCCTGATATAAACCCATTGGAACTGATAACAGTCCAAACATGATGAATCCCATGAATGTAACTAAACCTGCCATGAAATTTGACAATTGATATTCAGCTTGCAGTTGGCTTGTTAAGGGGCCAACAACATCGCCAAATCCCATGCAAAGAAAGGCTAAGAAAACCGGTCCGGTTTTAAAATAATTGTTCTTCATAAATAGATGTTTGTTAGTTTCGTTCTATTAGTTTAGGCATCAGCTCAATTCGTTTGTTTTTACTTTTTTTCGAATTCAAAATATCTTCTATAATTTCGGTTGAATATTTAGCTATTTTATCGATAGGTTGAGCAACTGATATAACTTTGGGAAGTGAATAATCGAACTGGTCAACATTATCGAAACTGACAAACCTGATGTTGTTGACTTTGTCTTTGTAGTAAGTATTCATTAGCCAAATAGCAATAACTGCAATCTGGTTGTTGGTAAATACTACTGCATCTACACCTGATTCAATTAGTGTTTTAAGTTCTTTTTCGGTTCCTTTTTGTATGTCGTTATTGTCAACAATTCTTATGAGTTGCTCATCAAAAGCAATTTTTTTATTTTCAAGTGCCATCTTGTATCCCTCAATACGATTTTTTAAAGAATAAACATCGGGTGTTAAGGTAATTAGACCAAGCTTTTTTGAGTTCAACTCAATTGCTTTTTCAACTGCATTTTTCATCGATATTTTATTTTCAACTAAAATATAATTGGCAGTTACATCGGGATCTTCCCTATCAAAAAACACAAGTGGAAAATTAATGGCCAATAAAGATTTGATCGAATCACTCTGTATAAAACAAGAAGCTACTATTAAAGCATCAACCTGACGATTCACAAACATGTTCAGCAGTTGTGCTTCCTTGTCTGTATTTTCATCGGTACTGCCAATTAAAAGGTGATAACCTTTTTCCCAAAAATGATCTTCGAGCAATCGACCAATTTTTGCAAAAAACGGATTGGAAATATCCGGAACTAAATAACCTATTGTATTGGTTTGTCCTTGCTTTAAACTTTTTGCTATCTGATTAGGCTGGTAATTCACTTTTTTTACATAGTCAAGTATTTTTTTCTGTGTTTTCTTGCTAATATTCTTTTCATCTCCTTTCTTGTTCAGTACAAAGGAAACAGTGGTCTTGGATAAATCAAGTTCGTGAGCGATATCTTTAATTGATTTCTTTTTCAATGTATTGTATTTAATAAATCGGTTTACTAAATCGTTTTGCTAAAATATTTATTTTTTTCTTTTGTACAAAAAAAATAAGTTGTTTTAAATTAACCCTTTTAGTAATTCATTATTTATATATCTGAATTACATGCATTTAAATTTATTACTCCTGATGTATTTTTCAAATGCTTAATTCAATTAAAAACATATTTTTTTATAAATTTTAATAATGACAATAATATCAGAACAATAAAAAGTGCTCATCTGTACCATATTTGTACAGAAAAATTATAAAGCACTAATTAATTCGAATCAAGAGTTAAAAGTACTTATAATACTATGTGAATCAAGCGTTGAATTCTTTTTTAAAAACAATTATTAATGCCGTGCCTAAGGCACCAGGCTTT